>NZ_JAHLZB010000013.1:0-35154 GCF_025128255.1 Synechococcus sp. CS-205 | reverse complement strand
CGCGGGTGGTCTCCCATCCGCTTTGGAAACTTACAACACCGGCGATCGGCTCTCGCCTCCTCCTCTGTTGCAAGCCCTGCAGCGATCGCCTTCCGGCTCACGCGCAGTCCAAAAACATACCACACCCATGGCCGGGCTCTTTGGTCAGTCAGCTTCAAGAGGCAACGGTGAGATGCCCAGTTGCCGCGTCCTGCCTATGGTTTCGCTGGCACCGTCCCCGTTTGCGAGGAGCCCAGGCTTGGCCACACATTTCAGCCAGGAGAGGCTGCGGGTCCGCCCCAGCTCCCGTGAGGAAGCGGTTGTGGCCAGTGCCCGGGAGAAGTTCGAGCGCACCCTGGTCTCGGTTCAGGGATCCTTGGTGGGATCCGTGGCCGCCTTGGGGCATCCCCGCAGCCACGACTCCCTCAACTACGGCGAGGTGTTCCTGCGCGACAACGTGCCGGTGATGATTCACCTGCTGCTGGAGGGACGTTTTGAAATCGTTCGTCACTTTCTGAGCGTCTGCCTCGACCTGCAGAGCAGCACGTACCAGACCCGGGGGGTCTTCCCCACCAGTTTCATCGAGCAGAACGGCCAGCTCCTGGCCGACTACGGCCAGCGCTCGATCGGACGGATCACGTCGGTGGACGCCAGCCTGTGGTGGCCGATCCTCTGCTGGTATTACGTCAAGCGCAGCAAGGATTGGGAGTTCGGGGCCAGTCAGAAGGTGCAGCGGGGGGTGCAGCTGCTGCTCGATCTGGTGATGCACCCCACCTTCGAGGGAACACCGGTGCTGTTCGTTCCAGACTGCTCCTTCATGATCGACCGTCCGATGGACGTCTGGGGGGCCCCCCTGGAGGTGGAGGTGATCCTGTTCGGTTGCCTGCGCAGCTGTGGCCATCTGATGGAGATCGCCCGCCGTGACCGAAGCAGCCGCTTGCTGGAGCAACGGCTCGAGCTCACTCGCCAGTGGATCCACGACCTCCGATCCTTTCTGCTCAAGCATTACTGGGTCACCAGCAAGACGATGCAGGTTCTGCGCCGCCGCCCCACCGAGCAGTACGGCGACCATCAGCACGAGAACGAGTTCAATGTGCAGCCCCAGGTGATCCCCGACTGGCTGCAGGACTGGCTGGAGAACCGTGGTGGCTACCTGATTGGCAACATCCGCACCGGCCGACCCGATTTCCGCTTCTACACCCTCGGAAATTCCCTGGCCTGCCTGTTCGGCTTGCTCACGGCGCCGCAACAGCGGGGCCTGTTCCGCCTGGTCTTGCACAACCGCCGCGATCTGATGGCGCAGATGCCGATGCGAATCTGCCATCCACCCATGGAAGCCACCGAGTGGATGAACAAGACCGGCTCAGATCCCAAAAACTGGCCCTGGAGCTATCACAACGGAGGGCACTGGCCCAGTCTGCTCTGGTACTTCGGCGGGGCGATCCTTCAGCATGAGCAGTGCCATCCACAGGCGGACGTGTTGTTGATGGGTCAGGTCAAGGCCATGCTCGAGGAGTGCTACTGGTCGCAGCTGAATCAGTTGCCGCGGCAGCAGTGGGCCGAGTATTTCGATGGGCCCACCGGTACCTGGGTGGGCCAGCAGTCACGCACCTACCAGACCTGGACAATTGTGGGCTTTCTTCTTCTGCACCACCTTCTGCGCGTCAAGCCTGCCGACGTCTCCCTGCTCGCGATTGACGGGCTGCCATGAAAAAAGCCGCCGAGGATACGGCGGCTTTTTGGGTCTCCAGGACGTTGGATCAGAACAGACCGAGAGTGAGTGATTTGTCGATCGGCAGAGCAGCGCCGATACCCAGATAAATGGTGAACACGGTTCCGAACAGGAACGCGGCCATGGCCACAGGGCGGCGGAAGGGATTCTGGAACTTGTTGAAGCTCTCGATGAAGGGGATGAGTATCAAGCCCAGGGGGACCATCGTCTGCAGGGCAATGCCGAGAAGCTTGTTGGGAACAACCCGCAGGATCTGGAAGACCGGGTAGAGGTACCACTCAGGCAGGATCTCCAGGGGCGTGGCGAAGGGGTCAGCCTTGTCACCGAGCATGGCTGGATCGAGAACAGCCAGTCCCACCACCATGGCGATGGTTCCGAGGATCACCACCGGGAAGATGTAGAGGAGATCGTTGGGCCAGGCTGGCTCTCCGTAGTAATTGTGGCCCATGCCCTTGGCGAGCTTGGCGCGCAGGCTGGGGTCGCTGAGATCAGGCTTCTTGAGGATGTGCATCGCAGGCACCAGATGTGGGGTAAGAGAAGAGGGAAGTCAAAAAGAAATGGATCGCGGATTGCCCGCTGATCACAAAGGACCCGAGATGCCTTGCTTGCGGATCATCAGGAAGTGCATGAGCATGAACACAGCCAGCAACCAGGGCATCACGAAGGTGTGCAGGCTGTAGAAGCGCGTGAGGGTGGCCTGTCCAACGCTTTCCCCGCCCCGCAGGAGTTCGACCATGAAATCGCCCACAACGGGAACCGCCGCCGGAACACCCGAGACAATCTTGACGGCCCAGTAACCGACCTGATCCCAGGGGAGGGAGTAACCGGTTACACCGAAGGAGACAGTGATCACGGCCATCACCACACCGGTGACCCAGGTGAGTTCACGGGGACGCTTGAAGCCACCGGTGAGATACACACGAAACACATGCAGGATCAGCATCAGGACCATCATGCTCGCGCTCCAACGGTGCACGGAGCGGATCAGCCAGCCGAAACTGACATCGGTCATGAGGTACTGAACCGAAGAATAGGCCTCAGCCACAGTGGGCTTGTAGTAGAAGGTCATCGCAAACCCAGTGGCGAACTGGATCAGGAAGCACACCAGTGTGATGCCGCCGAGGCAATAAAAGATATTGACGTGGGGCGGCACGTACTTCGAGGAGATGTCGTCCGCAATCGCCTGGAGTTCCAGGCGCTCCTCGAACCAGTCGAAAACGGGAGACGACTTGGCGGCGGGAGACGAGTTCGCCATGCAGTGCTGGGTTGGGGTTGCGAGAGTCTACCGATACCCGCGCTTCGGTCGTGATCGCCATCCCGTCCCTGGCCCCGGCGCCATGAGCGCGCCGAAGCCCAGCTCCTTCCACAGGATCCTCCGGCGGGCCAGGGCCCTGGCCGTGGCCCTGCTGCTCTGCGCAGGATTGTGGCTGAGGCCGGGCCCGGCCCTGGCCCTCAACGATGCCCAGCAGCTGGTGGTGGCGGCGTGGCGTCTGGTGAACCAGAGCTACGTCGACCCCACACGATTTGAAACTGTTCATTGGCGGAGGCTGCGCCAGAAGGCCCTGGAACATCCGATCGAGACCAGCGCCGAGGCCTATGACGCCATTGCCGCCATGCTCGAGCCCCTCGGCGATCCCTACACCCGTGTGCTGCGCCCAGACGACTACAGAGCACTGCGTGCCACCACGGAGGGAAGCGTCAGCGGCGTCGGCCTGCAGCTCAGCCTTGGAGGGGACGGGCAGGGGATCGTGGTGATCGCGCCGCTGGATGGGTCGCCGGCCGCCGCCGCCGGCATCAGCTCGGGCAGCGAACTGCTGGAAGTGGAGGGAGAGGCCTGCCGCCGCCTGGGGCTGGAGGCCACGGCCGCGCAGCTGCGGGGGCCGGCAGGCACCAGCGTGCTGGTGCGGATCCGCCCCCCCGGCCCGTCCGCTGAGCCCCGAGAGATGCTGCTGAAGCGTCAGCGGGTGGAGCTGCAACCTGTACGTTCCCGGCTGGTGGAGAGGGACGGTCACCGCCTTGGCCTGCTGCGCATCAACCAGTTCAGCGAGCCGGTTCCCGCAGGAGTGCGTCAGGCCCTCGAGCAGTTCGGCAACAGCGGCGTGGAAGGGGTGATTCTCGATCTGCGCAACAACTCTGGCGGCCTTGTCGAGGGGGGGGTGGCCGTGGCCAGTGCCTTCCTCGACGCCGAGCCCATCGTCGAGACCGTCAACCGTGAAGGACTGAGCGAGCGCAGGCAGGCCGCGATCGGGCAGCTGTTCTCCGGCCCGATGGTCACCCTGGTGAATGGCGGCACCGCCAGCGCCAGTGAGATCCTGGCGGGCGCCCTCCAGGACGACGGGCGCTCACCTCTGCTGGGGAGTCGCACCTTCGGCAAGGGGCTGATTCAGACACTGATCAACCTGGGGGACGGCAGCGGCCTGGCCGTGACGGTGGCCCGCTACGTGACACCCAGCGGCCGCGACATCCAGCACCAGGGCATCGCACCCGACCTGGAGCTGCCCCAGCCGGAGCCTCTCAATCCAGGAGGGCAGGACGACAGCTGGCTGGAGCTGGCCGCCGAGCAACTGGTGCAGGACCACATCTCGCCATGAGCGGCCGCACCTACCACGATCCCCTGCACGGGGCGATCCGGCTGGAAGCCAGCCTGCCAGCCGAGTCTCTGACCATGGAGCTGATCGAGACCGCCCCCTTCCAGCGGCTGCGCCGGATCCGGCAGCTGGGGCCGGCGTTCCTCACCTTCCACGGCGCCGAGTCCAGCCGCTTCACCCACTCCCTGGGGGTGCTGCACCTGGCCAGGCTCGCCCTCCGCCAGCTGGCGCGTCAGGCCCCCCAGCTGGCAGAGGATCAGGGGGTCCTCTACGCCGCGGCCCTGCTTCACGACGTGGGGCACGCCCCGCTCAGCCACTCCGGTGAGGAGATGTATGGACTGCGCCACGAAACCTGGTCGGCCCGGCTGGTGCGGGAACACCCGGCCCTGCGGCAGATCCTGGAGCGCCATGCCTGCGGCAGCGCCGATGCGGTGGCTGACCTGCTCGAGCATGGGGTCCACCGTCACCCCGCGCTGGCCTCACTGGTGAGCGGCCAGCTGGATTGCGATCGGCTCGACTATCTGCTGCGTGACAGCCACAGCACCGGTGCCAGCTATGGCCAGCTGGATCTCGAGAGGATCCTGGGCGCCCTGACCCTGGCACCCGACGGCAGCCTGGCACTGCACCCGAAGGGGCTGATGGCCGTGGAGCACTACCTGGTGGTGCGCAGCCTGATGTACCGCAGCCTTTACAACCACCGGCTGAATGTGGTCTGCAACTGGTTGCTGTCCCAGACGATCCAAAGGGCCCGCACCCTCGGACGGGAGGGGGGGGTGAGCGCCGATGCCGTGATGGCGGCCTGGCTGTGGCGCCCTGACAGCCTCGATCTGGAGACCTACCTGGCCAACGACGACCTGCGCACCGGCTACCACCTGATGCGCTGGCGGGAGGACGGACCGCCGGAGCTGCAGGAGCTCTGCGGGCGCCTGCTGGACCGCCGCCTGCTCAAGGCCAGCGATGTGAGCCACCTCGGGGCCGGTGAACGGCTGGAGCTGCTTGCCCTCGCCCAGACGCTCAGCAAGGCCGCCGGACTCAGGGCCAGCCTGTGCTGTGCCCTTCAACAGCGCCAGAACCGTGGTTATCACCCTTACAAAGGTGGCCTGCGGCTCTGGGATGGGGAATCGCTGTCGGCCCTGGAGGATTGCTCCCCCCTGGTGGCCAGCCTGGTGAAGCCGGTGGAGCTGGCCTGGTTGATCCATCCTGCGGAGGTGAGCGAGCCCCTGCGTGAGCGGCTCCGCGCCCTGGGGGGGAACCGCCGTGGTGCTGCCTAAGTTGGGCGCCTCCGCATGCGGCGATGGCTGCCGATTTCGTGCCGGCTGCCCGCAGCGGCCTTCCCCATCAATTGATGCTGCCGGCACAGGGCCCCGAAACCGCTCCCGTGCCGGAGCAGGTGAATCATGGACTCGAGGGTGTGATCGGCAGCGGAGCGCTGCTGCTTCAGAGCGGCGACTGGCTGCTCACGGTGACTGACCTTCGTGCCCTGGAACGTCAGCTGGCCGCTCACCAGCTGCAACTGGTGGGGGTGGAAGGGGTCCAGCCCCTCACCCTGGTCGCTGCCGCGGCGATCGGTCTCACCACCCGCCTGCACCTGAACGCCGCCGCTGAGCCCACCCCGAAACCCCTGGCGAGCAGTGATCTGGTGATCCAGCGGGGCACTCTGCGCTCCGGTGACCATCTTCAGGTTGAGGGCACGGCCCTGGTGCTCGGGGACGTCAACCCAGGGGCCCGGGTCAGTGCCGGCGGCGATGTGCTGGTGTGGGGCCGGCTGCGGGGCGTGGCCCATGCCGGTTGCCATGGTGATTCAGGCGCCAGGATCGTGGCCCTGCAGCTGCGGCCCCTGCAGCTGCGGATCGCCGAGGTGATCGCCAGGGGACCGGAGGACTCCCCGCCTCAAGGCTTCTGCGAGCAGGCCCGCTTGGTTGATGGGCTGATCCGCATCGATCCCGCCGAGCCGAGCTGGCCCCCCTTCAGCAGTTGATCAGGCCCCTACGGGTGTCACAGTCAGCAGCTCCGCAAAGGCCGGCTCCTGAACCATGGGCTGGCCGGAGTTCGGGGCCATAATCTTTGGCATGTCTGGCATTCCCGTGACGAGCGCACAGAACCGCACGATTCTGATCTGTTCCGGCAAAGGGGGCGTCGGAAAAACCACCCTCACGGCCAATCTGGGCATTGCCCTGGCCAAGCAGGGGGCCCGCACCGCCGTGCTGGATGCCGACTTCGGCCTTCGCAACCTTGATCTCCTGCTGGGCCTGGAGAACCGGATCGTCTACACCGCCCAGGAGGTGCTTGCAGGCAGTTGCCGTCTGGAACAGGCCCTGGTCAAGCACAAGCAGGAGCCCAACCTCTCCCTGCTCCCGGCCGGCAACCCACGCATGCTCGAGTGGCTCACCCCCGACGACATGAAGAAGATCGCGGGGCTTCTGGCCGAGCAATTCGACTACGTCCTGATCGATTGTCCTGCAGGCATCGAGGACGGCTTCAAGAATGCCGCTGCAGCCTGCCGTGAAGCCCTGGTGGTGACCACCCCGGAGGTGTCGGCGGTGAGGGATGCGGATCGGGTGATCGGTCTGCTGCAGACCCGTGAGATCAAGCCGATCCAGCTGGTGCTCAACAGGGTGAGGCCCCGGATGATGGCCAATCAGGAGATGCTCTCGGTGAGCGATGTCACCGACATTCTTGCCCTGCCCCTGCTTGGCCTTGTTCTGGAAGACGACCAGGTGATCGTCTCCACCAACCGCGGCGAGCCGCTCACCCTCAACGGCAGCCGTTCCCCGGCAGGGCAGGCTTACACCAATGTCGCCCGACGCCTGCGTGGCGAGGAGGTGCCCCTGACCGACCCGACCAAGGAAGGCAAGAGCCTGCGCGCCAAGCTGGGGCGCCTGATGCACACCAAAATCTTCTGAGCTGCGATGACTTTGCGCGATTTCATCGACAGGCTGCTGGGGCGTCAACCCGCAAGCGCAGGCATGGCCCGCGAAAGGCTGCAGCTCGTGCTCGCCCACGACCGCAGCGATCTCAATCCCGAATTGCTGGAGCAGATGCGTCGGGAAATCCTTGAGGTGGTCTCCCGTTATGTCGAGATCGACGTGGAGGAAGGGGACGTGAGCCTCGAAACCGAAGACCGCGTCACGGCGCTGGTGGCCAATCTGCCGATCAAACGAGCCCGCCCCAATCCGCCGGCTCCCGGCAACGACCCCACCATGGCCACCGCCTGATCCTGGTTGGAGGGCTTCGGCAGGCCCAGGGATGGACAGATGGGGAACCCTGGAACGCGAACCTCTGAGGGTTGGCCCATGTCCATGGTCGATCTTTCCCCCACTCCTGCCGAAATGCGGGTGCTCATCTGGCTGTCACGCGGCCTGAGCAACAAAGCGATTGCGGCCCGGCTCGTGTTGAGCCCCAGGACCGTGGAGAGCCATGTTTCCAGCCTGCTGGCAAAGGCGGGCTGCAGCAATCGATCCCAGCTTCTGCTCTGGGCACAGGCAAACGATAAGCTCAGCCCCGTGCCGGCTTAGCTCAGCGGTAGAGCAGCGCTTTTGTAAAGCGAAGGTCATCGGTTCAAATCCGTTAGCCGGCTTGCTGCCAACACCCCATTCCCCTCCCTCTCCTCACCCCTGCGCTGTTGATCGAGGCCCTGGTCCTGGTGACGGCCCTGGCGGGTTTTCTTGGGGTTCTGCTGCGCCGCAACCTCTTTCTCAAGGTGTTGGCGCTTGATGTGATGAGCACCGGAGTGATCGGGTTCTTCGTGCTGCTGGCCGCCCGCAGTGGCCTGCGCACGCCGATCCTGGAGACCAGCCCCGAGGTCGTGCAGCCGGTGTCGCCCTTTGCCGACCCGGTACCCCAGGCGGTGATCCTCACGGCAATCGTGATCGGATTTTCTGTTCAGGCCCTGCTGCTGGTGGTGATCACCCATCTCGCCCGCCGGGAGCCCACTCTGCAGGTCGATGCCATGGAGGAGCCCACCGAAGGATGAATGCGCTCCTCATCGGCTGGTTGCTGCTGCCCTTCCTGCTGGCCTTCAGCTCGGCTCTGCGGCCGAAACTCGGCTGGTGGATGGCCCTGATCTGCTGCACGGCCACCCTGGTGGTGGGCCTGGCGCTCAGCTTTGCTCCCGAGGCGATTCAGATCCAGCTGGTGGGGCCCTTTGGTGTGTCCCTGCTGCTGGATGGTTTCCTCACCCCCTTCCTGGTGCTCAATGCCCTCGTGGGTGCTGCCGTTCTGCTCGATCGTGGCCAGAGCCAGGAGGACCCCAGCTTCTGCCTGCTGTTGATGGCCCTGCATGGGTCGATCAATTCCGCCCTCGTCTGCCACGACCTGATCAGCCTCTATGTGGCTCTGGAAGTGGTGAGCCTGTGCGCGTTCCTGCTGATCGCCGACCGCCACAGGGTCCAATCACTCTGGATTGCCCTGCGCTACCTGCTGGTGGGGAGCACGGCCCTTCTCTTCTATCTGATCGGCTGCGCCCAGATCCATGCCAGCCATGGCTCCTTTAGCTTTGAGGGGGTCCGTGGAGCCACAGCCGGTCCGCTGGCGCTTCTGCTGGTCGGGCTGCTGACGAAGTCGGGGTTGTTCATCTCGGGGCTGTGGCTGCCGAGAACCCACGCCGAGGCGCCGGCCCAGGTGTCGGCACTGCTCTCGGGGGTGGTGATCACCGCTGGGGCGGCGCCCTTGATGAGGCTGGCCCAGGCAAGCCCGGCGATCGGCTCGGTAGTGCTCTGGCTGGGTCTGGCCAGCACGGGCTTTGCGGTGGTCTTCGCCTTGCTCGAGCCCGATGTGAAACGACTGCTGGCCTGGAGCACGGTGTCGCAGGTCGGGTTGGTGGTGCTCTCGCCGCTGACCGCCGGCCTGTTCGCTCTGGGCCATGGGATCGCCAAAGCCTGCTTGTTTCTGCTGGCACGCCACTTTCCAAGCCGCCGTCTGGACGATTGGGAGGAGATGCCCCTGCCGTTTTCTGTGGCCCTGCCGATGCGGCTGGCGGCCCTTTCGATCGCCGGCTGTCCTCTGCTGGTGGGCTATCTGGCCAAGGAGCGACTGCAGCTGGAGCTGGGTCCCATGCCGGCCCTGCTGGTCACGGTGTTCTCGGTGGGCACAGCCGCCGTCTACACCCGGCTGTGGGCCAGCCCGATCCAGCGGATGCCTTCAGGCTGGACCTGGCCGGTTTCCTGGGGGGTGACACTGCTCGTGGCCGGCCTGGTGTTGAGCAACGGCCTGCCCCTGATGGGTCACGACAGCCTCCCTTGGCTGGCCAGCCTGAAACCGGCGTCCCTGGGGAAATCGCTGGGGGTGTTGCTGGCCGGCTGGGCAGTTCACCGGCTGATCCAGCCCTTTCGAGCGCAGCTTCGCTTGCCGGACGTTGAACGCTTCGACGACCTGATCGGCGGCATGGGCATCATGGGCGCAGCCATTGTGGTGATGCTCTTGTGGTGACAAGCCACCTGTTGAGGCTGCGCCGAGCAGCCAGCTGGGGGCTGACCACCGGATTCCGGCTGGGGCTCTGGCTCCTGCTCACCTCGGATTTCGGCCGTTTCAACCTGATCGTCGGTCTTGCCCTGGCTGTGGCACTGCCGAGGGCACGCTCAAGGCTGGCGAGCCCATCGCTGCTGCTGCGCTCCCTCTGGGCCGTCCTGCTCTCGATCCCTCAGGCTTACGCCGAAGCCGTTTCCATGATGCTCAGACCCCATCGGGTGGAGCGGCTCACCAGCCTGGGGGGCTCAGGCAGCTCCTCCTCGCTGGTGGTGTTCCTTGAGGTGTTCAGGATCACGCTCACCCCCCTCACGATCGCCTTGGGCCGGCGGCCCGATGGCAGCTACCTGGTGCATGAACTGGGACGGAGGCGGGGGGGATGACCCTGCTGGTTTACGGGATGGTGATGGCCCTGGTGATCCCGGTGCTGGTGGTGCTGCGCAATCCCGATCTCTGGCACCGCCTGGCGGCCTTCGCCAGCATTTCCACCAAGATCTCCATCCTGCTGCTGGTGTTCGATGTGGTGCGCGGGGATCGGATGATCGGCGTGGTGGGGGTGATCGTGCTGAGCGTCGGCAATGCAGGGGTGATGCTGCTGGCCAACCTGCTGCGCGAGATGGATCCATGACGATCGACCCCAGCCTGATCCGCCTCTTCAGCGCTCTTCTCCTGATCAGCGGACTGGCGTTCTGGCTGGTGGGAACCTGGCCACTGCTTGGCCGCTCCAGCTACCTGGCCAAGCTGCACGGCCTCTCGGTGTCCGACACCCTCGGCTCGGCTCTGATGCTGCTGGGCCTGCTGCCGCTTCGCCCCGCGGAATGGCCTGTGCTCAGTCTTGCCCTGTTCTCCCTGGTGATCTGGAACACCCTGTTCGGCTACGTGCTGGGGTTCTGCTCCCGCCGCAGCACGGCACCCCTGGAGGTCATGGAGACACCACCATGAGCGTCCCCCTGGATCTGGGCGGAGACCTGGCTCAGCTGATCCCGATCGCAGGCCTGCTGCCCCTGACCGCCATCCTGATGGTGTTGCAGCGCAATCCTTACCAGACGCTGGTTCTGCGCGGAATTATCGGCGCGATCGCCACCCTTCTCTATGCCCTGCTGGGGGCCGCCGATGTGGCCCTCACCGAAGCGCTGGTGGGCACCCTGCTCTCCACCACCCTTTATGCCATTGCCCTTCGCTCCTCGATGGTGTTTCGTCTGGCCATCGTTGGTGACGGCCTGCTGGAGAGTGACCAACGGGCCCTGCTCGAGCAGTGGCTCCAGCAGGGCTTCCTCCGCCTGGAGGTGGTCGACGACGCCAGGGCCGGCGATCCCCACGGCCAGCTCGCGCCCGACGGGCAACTCCGGATCAGGTCCCAACGGCTGCTGGAGCAGTTGCATGGCCTCGAGGGTGCCAGAGCCTGGCTTCAGGCAGGCGGAACGATCGGTCCCCTCAGCCGAAGCACACCAGCAGGAGCACAGCCGTGATGACCCTGCTCTATGTTCTCGCCGCCGGCCTGCTCTGCGCACTGCCCTTGCTGGATCAGGCCTTCACGCTGCCAACGGCTGCCTCGATCGTGGAGTCGATCGCCAGGGACACAGCCGTGCCCAATGTGGTGTCGGGGATCATTCTCGACACCCGGCTCTACGACACCGTGGGTGAGGTGGTGGTGTTCAGCCTTGCAGCCCTGGGGGTGAAGCGGCTGCTGAGCGGTGAAGCACCAGCCCGCACGATCCTGGCCATGGAGGATGCTCCCTCCCTGGTGCTCTGCCAACTCGGGGCCACAGTCTGCGCCTTGGTGGCGGTTGAACTGGCCCTGCGCGGTCACCTCTCACCCGGGGGAGGATTTGGAGCAGGGGTGGCCGGAGGCACTGCCATCGGCCTTCTGGTGATCAGCGGCTCAGCCGAGCGCACAGCGATGTTCTACAAGCGCTACCGCGCCGAGACCTGGGAGAAGGTGGCGGTGATCGTCTTCCTGATCCTGGCTCAGTTGAGTCTCACGGGCCTGGCTCCACCGGCCGGTGCCTTCGGCAGCCTGGCCAGCGGAGGATGGATTCCCCTGCTCAACATCCTTGTGGCCATCAAGGTGACCCTGGGATCCTGGGCCATTCTTCAACTCTTCGTTCGCTATCGCGGCCTGCTCTGAACCCGGCAGGCCGCTCAGGGGCGACGACCGGCCAGCAGGAAAGCAAGAACCGCTATCCCTGCCCAGCCCCAGCCTTGCAGACCGGCCTCTGGCATGGCCCAGCCCAGCCAGGGCTCGATCAGACTGTGGGAGAACCCAAGTGTGGCCAACACAGCCAGCACGAGCCAGAGCATCGCGGCCTCATCGAAAGGGGAGATCCGGCATCACAGCACCGGAGCGCAACACCTGCCAACCACCCGACGGCCTCC
Organism: Synechococcus sp. CS-205; assembly: GCF_025128255.1. Classification (NCBI taxonomy): domain Bacteria; kingdom Bacillati; phylum Cyanobacteriota; class Cyanophyceae; order Synechococcales; family Synechococcaceae; genus Synechococcus; species Synechococcus sp. CS-205. The sequence goes on along the minus strand of NZ_JAHLZB010000013.1, from coordinate 23,016 downwards.
AGGCCAACACCGTGCTGGCCTGACCTGCGGGGCGGGGCCAGGGGACAGGCGCCAGCCGAGGCACCTGGGGGAACATCGCTGCCGACTCCGCAGCTGTGAGGCAGGGAGGATCTCCGGAGCGGTTGGCGCTGGTGGTGGCCAGGGGCCCAGTGCGGCGGAGCAGGTCGAGGGCCTGTTCGCAGGCGGGGATGCGCAGGCCAAGCCTGGCTTCGGCCGCCACCACACCAGGCTGCAGGGCCGCCACCACAGCCCCCCGGGCAGGGAGCACCAGAGTGAGGGCCCCGGGCCAGCAGCGCTCAGCCACCTCAAGCCACTGCGGCAGGGGCGGCAACTCAAGGGCGGCCCACAAGGGTTCAGGCTCGGCGCCCATCAGGATCAGCGGCTTGCTGCTGGGTCGCGTCTTGAGGGACCAGATCTGGCGTGCCGCTTCGGGACGTGCCGCCAGGGCCGGCAGGGTGTCGGTGGGGAAGAGGGCCGGACCGCCCGAGAGGATCCACCCGGCCAGGCGGGCCGGAGGAAGATCCCCAGCCGGGCTGTCAGAAGAAGGTGGCTGGGAGGATCGGTCCATGATCAGGGTCTCCGGGCCTGGGCGAAGCGCCTTCGCCCTTCCAGGTCGTGATGGCAGATCACCTCCACCAGCCCAGCAGAGCCCAGCAGCTCAGCCACCGCATCCGACTGATCGTGATGGTGCTCCAGCAGCAGCCAGCCGCCGGGAGCCAGTGCCGCCGTGGCCCCACTGACCAGGTTCCGGATCGCCTCCAGCCCGTCAGGGCCTCCATCTAGGGCAAGAATCGGCTCATGCTCGCGCACCGCCGGATCGAGCTGGGCGAGAACAGCCGTGGGAATGTAAGGGGGGTTGCTCACCACCAGATCCAGCAAACCCCAGCAGTGGCGCACGGGCTCCCACCAGCTGCCCAGTTGAAGCTCGACCCGCTCACCCACCCCTGCTCTCTGAAGGTTGCTGGAGGCCTGGGCCAGGGCCGGCCCGGAGCAATCCACCGCCAGGCCACGGGCCTGAGGGACAGCCACAGCCAGAGCGAGGGCCAGGCAGCCGGAGCCTGTTCCCAGATCAGCCCAGGTCAGTGGTCCGCTGGCCCTGCCGGGCATGGACCTGGCCAGGTCGATGGCCAGGTCTGCCAACACCTCGGTCTCCTGGCGGGGAATCAGCACGGCCTCGGAGACGGCCAGCGAGAACTGCCGCCACGGGCAAACGCCCACCAGGTACTGGAGTGGGGTATGCGACTCGAGATGCAGGCGCCACAACCGAGTGAGCTCACTCAGCTCAGCGTCCAACCGCAGTGGCGCGCAGGGATCGAGCCAAACCCTCTGCAGCTGGGTCCAGCGCAGTCCGGCGCCCAGGTCGAGCAGCCAGTCGAGGTCGGCCGAGCGGCCCCCTTCGCGCAACCGCTGCTGGCGCCAGGCCAGCAGCTCGGAGCCGAGGAGGCGCTTGCCTGCGGCCTGAGGCGTTGAGCCCATGGAAGCGGGCGGTGAGGCAGGGGTGGATTGGGGCCAGGAACTGGGCATGGGGCAAACCTAGGCAGGGGCCTCCCCGGCGGGACGCCACCGAAGACCTGGCTCAGCCCGCACCCGCCCCGACAACTCCAGCTGCAGCAGCTGGGTGGCCAACTCAGCGCCGGAACGCCCCAGAGCGACTGTGAGCTGCTCGAGCGAGGCCCCCTGCCCCAGAGCGGCGAGCAGGACCTGATCCCCGGCCACTACCCCAGCGGCTGGAGGGGAGATGGGCTTGGTGGTGGTGACAGCGTCAGCTGGATCCAGGGGTCCAGGGCCCAGCTGGGCGATCAGATCGGAGGCCGCCAGCAGTGGGCTCGCCCCCTGGGCCAGCAGGCGATTGCTGCCAAGGGCCGATCGCTTGCCAGTGTCAGCTGGAACCACCCAGAGCGGCAGCCCCTGCTCCCAGGCCAGCGCAGCGGAATGCAGGGCACCACTGGCCTCGGGGCACTCCACCACCACGACCGCCTGAGCCAGAGCCACCTGAAGCCTGTTGCGGGCGGCGAAATGGCCACGACGCACCAGGGTCCCCCTGGGATGCTCGCTCAGGAGCAGACCGTTGCGGGCCACGGCGGCCTGCAAGCTGTGGTGATGGCGGGGATAGATGCGATCCAGGGGAGTGCCCAGCACCCCGATGGGCCTTCCACCTCGCCCGAGGCAACCGCGGTGAACAGCCCCGTCGATGCCTTCCGCCAGGCCGCTGACCACAGGCCAGCCGGCCTCGGCCAGGGCCGCGCCCAGCGCCTCGGCCATGCGTTGCCCATGGGGGGATGGGCGCCGGGTGCCGACGACGGCAATCGACTGCCGGCGCCGCAAGGGAGCCCAAAGGGATCCGCGCCCGGCCCAGTGCAGGGCCAGCGGCGGCCGCGCCAGCGCCTCCAGGGAGGCTGGTCGGGCTGGGTCCCCAGGCACCAGCACCGGCCCGGGCGCCTGGGACGACCAGCCGCCCGGGCCCATGGGATCGGCTCCCCAACTCTGGCGATGAACCTCAATGCTGGCAAGAACCCCAGCCCCGAAGCCGTTCAGCCTGGCCAGCTGGCTGCTGGGGGTCTGCCAGGCCTCCGCTAAACAGCCGCAGCCCTTCTCGAGTTCACGCAGACGGCGCCAACCCAGGCCCGGGCAGGCACTCCAGAGCAACCACCACAGCCGCTGCTCAGCCCAATCACGACCTCCGGCCGGAGCCGGGGAGAGCTGCGGCCGCGAGGGAAGATCTGCCGCCGCCCCGCCGGCACCACGGGGCGAGACACCCGCAAAAGACACCGACACCACCTCGCCCATGGCCAGCCCGCTCAGTACACACGTACTAGCACGGCTCCCTGGGCCCGGCCAGCAACCGCTGCAGGGCCTGCTCAAACTCAGGCGGGTAGCGCCGCACCGGGCGAAGCCCCTCACCCGCCCCCAGGCGCCGCACAAGGACCAGCTCCACATGGGCTTCCGCTGCCAGCCCACCACCTCCGAGCAGAAAACGGCTGATCCAGGGCAGCCGCAGCCCGCGGCGAGGCATCGCCACACTGCGCAGCTCGACCACTTCGCCATGACCCACGGCCCGGCGGTAGTCGATCTGAAGGGTCACCACCGGCAGCTCCAGGCCCTGGGCGGAGAGACTGGCGTAGGGCAGTCCCGACGCCGCGAGGGCCTCAACCCGGGCCTCCTCCAGCCAGGCGAGATAGGCGCCATGCCACATCACGCCCCCGTGGTCGGTGTGCTGGGGGAGCACCCTGCGCCGCAGCACCCAGTTGCTCTCCCCCCCTTGCCACTCCATTACAGCCTCTGCCATCACCCTTCGAGCAGTCAGATGCAGGCCATAGGCTGCCCCAGACTCGCGACAGCCTCGTGTTCCGCAATCTGCTGATCGCCGATTCCGGCAAAGGCCACGTCGAAGAAATGGTGCGCATGCTGCGCGACCTGCCGGCATTCCGTCAGGCCCGACTCAACCTGCTGCACGTGGTTCCCGAGCAGGCCGGTGACGATTTCCAGGAGCACTGGCAGAAAGCCGCTGGCATTGTGGCCGATGCCATCCAGCGCCTTGGCCTCGATCCGGCCGACGTCAACGCCATCATCCGTCAGGGCGACACCAAGCAGACTGTGCTCAAGGTGGCCGATGAGCTCGATGCCGATCTGATCCTGATGGGATCCCGGGGGCTGGGGCGCCTGCAGTCGATCCTGGCCAACAGCTCCAGCCAGTACGTCTTCCAGCTTTCGACGCGGCCGATGCTGCTGGTGCGCGACGACCTCTACGTGCGCCACGTGAACCGGGTGATGGTGGCCCTCGATGGCACCGGCGTGGGCGACGACGCCCTGAAGATTGCCTGCGAACTTGTTCGTGAAATCCCCGGTGGAACCCTCGCGGGCGTGCACATCTCCCGCCAGGACATCCAACCCAGCCGCGGCGGCAAAAGCCCTGCCGACATGGTGATCGAGAAGGCGGTGCAGCGGGCCCGATCCCTGGGCGTGGAGCTCCAGGGGGTGCATGGCACCGGTGATGTGGGCCGCGGAGTCTGCGCCACCGCCGAAGAGCTCAAGGCCGACCTGCTGGTGATTGCCTCCCAGGATCGAAGGCCCCTGGTGGCCAAGAGCCTGGTGGACATCGACCGGCTGCTGGGCAGTTCCGTGAGCGACTACATCCGTGTCCATGCTCCTGCTCCGGTGCTGCTGGTGCGTGAACCCGAAGCGGGCCGTTGAGCTTGTAACCACCCAGGCCGGCCGGCCCATGAGGCGGCCGGCCTGCTGCAGATTCGTGACACCCTTGGATTGGCAAAAAGCCTCCTCGGTTGCATTCCTCTAGGGAGTACTGCAACCGAGGAGGGACGCGGGGTGGTTGTTTCAGGCTCGATTCAGCCTTGTTGCCGGCTGTTCGTCTGGATATAAAGAACGATCAGGAATACCGCAGGAACCAGCACGAACATGAGGCTGGCCACAAAACCCAGATCATTGGTTTCCATGGGAGCTCTCGAGCGGGTTGTAAATGACTTGGAGCGACCGTATCACCCACCGACGGGGCCTTCCGCCGCCGCTTCATCGGCCGTAGCGGTTGGCTGATCCGCTTCGGGTTCGGCCATGGCCGGCTCCGCAGAGACGGGCCAGGCCGTGGGGCCGGCAGGCAGGGGTTGCTCGCGAGCCGCAGCCAGCACCGCCTCACGATCGGAGAGACCCGCCTGGGGCCTGGTGAGGACCACCAGGGAACCCTGAACCAGGGCCTGACAGGCCAGGCGCCACCCCTCGGGGCGCCGGCGCAGCTTGCGTTCCTCCACGGGAGTGCGGGGGCTCAACGCGCCTGGAGAGGCCTCAGCCACCACGTCGACAAAGCACGTGATGCACTGGCCGCATCCACCGCAATTGCCGAGCTGGCCCTTGAGCCCGTAGAGCTCCAAGCCCTCTCGAAGGGCCACCTCCCGCAGGTTTTCGCCTGGGTAGCACTCCACATCACGGCCCTCACGGACAAAGCGGATCACGGGCATGGGAACAGGCGCGGAAGCCTCCATTCTGGGGCGTGGACGTTGAGTTTTGTAAATAGCTGCCGCTCCAAACGGCCGGATACCGCGTCACGGCTCGTTTCAGCTCCTGTGCAACGGTCCCGCAGGCCAGGTGAACCCCTTACGATCCCCAACACGGAACGATCCTTTTGATCGTCCGCTGTCTGCCATGGCGTCCAGCTGTGGCAGACAGCTGTTAGTTACCCCGGACCTGACCCCCATGGGATTGCCCTGGTATCGGGTGCACACGGTCGTGATCAACGACCCGGGCCGCTTGCTGGCCGTGCACCTCATGCACACCGCTTTGGTCGCCGGCTGGGCCGGCTCCATGGCGCTCTATGAGCTCGCCATTTTTGATCCATCCGACCCGGTGCTCAACCCCATGTGGCGCCAGGGCATGTTCGTCATGCCATTCATGGCCCGCCTGGGTGTGACCGGCAGCTGGGGCGGCTGGAGCATCACTGGAGAAACGGGCGTCGACCCCGGCTTCTGGAGCTTCGAAGGCGTAGCCGCCGCACACATCATTTTCAGTGGACTGCTCTTCCTGGCCGCCATCTGGCACTGGACCTACTGGGATCTCGAGATCTGGCAGGATCCACGCACAGGCGAACCCGCCCTTGATCTGCCCAAGATCTTCGGCATCCACCTGTTGCTCGCCGGCCTTGGCTGCTTCGGGTTCGGAGCGTTTCACCTCACAGGAGTCTTTGGGCCGGGGATGTGGGTCTCCGACCCCTACGGCATCTCCGGACATCTCGAGAAAGTGCAGCCCTCCTGGGGGCCTGAAGGATTCAACCCCTTCAACCCTGGAGGCATCGTGGCCCACCACATCGCCGCCGGCATCGTGGGCATCATCGCCGGCATCTTCCACATCACCACGCGTCCTCCCGAGCGCCTGTACAAGGCCCTGAGGATGGGCAACATCGAAACAGTGCTGGCCAGCGCCATCGCCGCCGTTTTCTTTGCGGCCTTCATCGTGGCCGGCACCATGTGGTACGGCTCGGCAGCCACTCCGATCGAGCTGTTCGGCCCAACCCGGTACCAGTGGGATCAGGGTTACTTCCGCACTGAAATCAATCGCCGCGTTCAGACAGCCCTCGAGAACGGCTCCACGGCCGAGCAGGCCTATGGCGCCATTCCTGAGAAGCTGGCCTTCTTCGACTACGTCGGCAACAGCCCGGCCAAGGGAGGTCTGTTCCGCGTCGGTCCGATGGTGAACGGCGATGGCCTGCCCACCAGCTGGCTGGGTCACATCAGCTTCACCGACAGTGAGGGGCGCAACCTCCAGGTGCGCCGCCTCCCCAACTTCTTCGAGAACTTCCCTGTTGTTCTCGAAGACGACCAGGGCATCGTCAGAGCTGACATCCCCTTCCGACGCGCTGAAGCCCGCTACTCCTTCGAGCAAACCGGAGTGACGGCCACCATCTACGGCGGCGCTCTCAACGGCCAGACCTTCACTGAGCCCTCTGCTGTCAAGAAGCTGGCTCGCAAGGCCCAGCTGGGTGAGGCGTTCGAATTCGATCGCGAGACCTACCACTCCGACGGCACCTTCCGCAGCTCACCCCGCGGTTGGTTCACCTTCGGCCACGCCACCTTCGCCCTGCTTTTCTTCTTCGGTCATATCTGGCACGGCGCCCGCACCCTCTACCGGGATGTGTTCGCCGGCATCGATCCCGACCTCGGTGAGCAGGTTGAATTCGGTCTCTTCCAGAAACTTGGAGACCGCACCACCCGGCGTCTACCCGAGGGTTACATCCCACCCGCTGGCACCAAGCTCAGCTGATCGCCCCCACTCAGGAGATTCTCCATGGAGAGCTTCGCTTACATCCTCATCCTCACCCTGGCGATCGCCACCCTCTTCTTTGCGATCGCCTTCCGCGATCCCCCGAAGATCGGCAAGTGAGAGTCAAAGCCCCCCTGGGCTGAAGACACCCCAAGCCCCCGCCCCCTGCGGGGGCTTTTTCATGCCCAGGCTCTTGACCAACACCTATCAGGCCCCACCTCCCGCCTTTGCAGTGGGACGAGCAAGGGATCGCGCTGTGGTGGCCTCAGCACGGAACTCATCACGTCTGACTTCTCAATTGGGGCACGACTGTCTACACTTGCGCTATCCAAACCGCGTGGGTCGTCAAGGGATGCAATGTCCCTCCTGCCAACACACCGACAGTCGGGTGCTGGAATCCCGATCCGCGGACGGCGGTCGCAGCGTGCGTCGGCGCCGTGAGTGCCTCCATTGCGACTTTCGTTTCACCACCTATGAACGGGTGGAAACAGTTCCGATCACGGTGGTCAAACGCACCGGCACCCGCGAAATCTTCAGTCGCAGCAAACTCCTGCACGGCCTGGTGCGAGCCTGTGAGAAAACCGGACTCGAACCGGCAAGGCTGGAATCCGTGGTCGACGAGATCGAGCTGCAGCTGCAGCAACAGCGGCATGGCCGGGAGGTGAGTAGCGCGGAGATCGGTGAACTGGTTCTGCAGCAGCTCAGCGAGATCAGCGAGGTGGCCTACGTGCGTTTCGCTTCGGTGTACAGGCAGTTTCAGGGAATCAGCGATTTCGTGGCCACCCTGGAATCACTCACCCGTCGTCCGGCCCACAAACGCCCGGACGGTGCCCTGGCAGCCGTGAGCTGAAGCCGCCCCCTGGCCATCCAGGGATTTGGCGGTGGCACCCAGATTTGTATGATCATGGATCGCGTGCGGCTGTCGGCGGGCAGGCACGTCCATCCCTTCGCTCTGCCCCGTGCAGACCGCCAACCCTTTCATGACCGTGACCCCTTCCGAGATCAGCAGCACCGAGGCCGAACTGGATCCGACGAGCAAGGCCTCGGCTGATCTGGATCCGACGAGCGAGGCCCCGGATGAGCTGAACCTCGACATTCCGGAAGAGGTCCCCACAGCTGACGACCCGAGCAGCCGTGCCGCGAACCGCGACACCGACGGTGCGGGCTTCACCCTCGAGGAGTTCGCCTCCCTTCTCAGCAAGTACGACTACAACTTCAAGCCCGGTGACGTGGTGAACGGCACCGTGTTCGCCATGGAGCCCAAGGGCGCCATGATCGACATCGGCGCCAAGACGGCTGCCTTCATGCCCCTGCAGGAGGTGTCGATCAACCGGGTCGAGAACCTCTCCGACGTGCTGGAGCCGGGCGAGATCCGTGAGTTCTTCATCCTCAGCGAGGAAAACGAAGACGGGCAGCTCACCCTCTCGATCCGGCGGATCGAGTACCAGCGGGCCTGGGAGCGGGTGCGCCAGCTGCAGAAGGAAGACGCCACCATCTACAGCGAAGTGTTCGCCACCAACCGAGGTGGTGCCCTGGTGCGGGTGGAAGGTCTGCGCGGCTTCATTCCCGGCAGCCACATCAGCACCCGCAAGCCCAAGGAAGATCTGGTCGCCGATTTCCTCCCCCTCAAGTTCCTGGAAGTGGACGAGGAGCGCAACCGCCTGGTGCTGAGCCATCGCCGCGCCCTGGTGGAGCGCAAGATGAATCGCCTGGAGGTGGGCGAGGTCGTGATCGGCACGGTGCGGGGCATCAAGCCCTACGGCGCCTTCATCGACATCGGCGGCGTCAGCGGCCTGCTGCACATCTCCGAGATCAGCCACGAGCACATCGAGACCCCCCACACGGTGCTCAACGTCAACGATCAGATGAAGGTGATGATCATCGACCTCGACGCCGAGCGGGGCCGCATCTCCCTCTCCACCAAGGCGCTCGAACCGGAACCCGGCGACATGCTCACCGATCCCCAGAAGGTCTTCGAGAAGGCCGAGGAGATGGCCGCCCGCTACAAGCAGATGCTGCTGGAGCAGGCCGAGGAGAACGAACCGATGGGCGTCACCCTCGACTGAGCGGCATACCCTGGGGCGCCTGCACCGATCCGATGGTTCAACTGCTGCTGCGCGGTCAGCCCATCGGGTCAGTGGAGGCGATTCTCTTCGACAAGGATGGCACCCTCAGCCTCAGCGAGCCCGGCCTGCTGGCCCTGAGCCGTGCCCGGATCCAGGCCTGTCTGGAGCATGTTCCTCCCTCCGACCACCTCCAGTTTCAGAGCCTGCTGGAGCGTGCCTACGGCCTCGAGGGTGATCAGCTCCACCCAGCAGGGACTACGGCAGTGGCCAGCCGCAGCCACAATCTGATCTCTACGGCCACAGTCTTCTGTCAGGTGGGCCTGGGTTGGCCTGAGGCCCTCGCCCGCAGTGAATCCGTTTTTGCTGCCGTCGATCACAAGCCCCTGCAGCATCCGGAGAACAGCCCAGGCGAGGCCCCCCTGGCACCGCTCACCCAGGGACTGCGCCCCTTGCTGGTGACTCTGCACCGATCGGGCGTGCAGCTGGCTGTGATCAGCAACGACGACAGCGAAGGCATCCGGCGGTTCCTGAGCGGCCACGGGCTCGCTGGCCTGTTCCAGGACCACTGGAGTGCCGACATGCGACCCGGAAAGCCGGATCCGCAGGCCGTTCACGGGCTCTGCTCGAGGTTAGGGGTGAGCCCCTCGGCCTGTGGCCTGATCGGTGATGCCAGCAGTGATCTGCGCATGGCTGAGCAGGCGGGAGTGGCCCTAACCCTGGGGTACAGCGCCGGCTGGAGCAGCCGGCCGCCGCTGCCGGAGCATCTGCCCCAGATTGATCACTGGCACGACCTGCAGGTGGCTGGGGCCCCGCAGTGACCCCGGCACAGTAACCGGACGATAAGCTCAACCATCCTGAGGTCGGTGCAAACCGGGATGAGCCGCTACGTCTTCACGTCTGAATCTGTCACCGAGGGCCATCCCGACAAGATCTGTGATCAGATCAGCGATGCCGTTCTCGATGCCCTGCTGAGCGCCGACCCCGCCAGCCGCGTGGCCTGCGAAACCGTCGTCAACACCGGCCTGTGCCTCGTCACCGGTGAGGTGAGCACCACGGCCCGCGTGGACATCACCACCCTGGTGCGGAGTGTGATCGAAACGATCGGCTACAGCGGCGCCAAAGCCGGTGGATTTGATTCCAACAGCTGTGCGGTGCTCACCGCCCTCGACCAGCAGTCGCCTGATATCGCCCAGGGCGTGAATGAGGCTGAGGACCACAACGGCGATCCCCTCGACCTGGTGGGAGCCGGAGATCAGGGCATCATGTTCGGCTTCGCCTGCGACGAAACACCTGAACTGATGCCACTGCCGATCAGCCTGGCCCATCGCCTGGCCCGCAGGCTGGCCCGGGTGCGGCACGACAACACGCTTCCCTACCTGCTGCCCGACGGCAAGACCCAGGTCAGCGTGGTCTATGAGAACGAGCGCCCGGTGGCCATCGACACCCTGCTGATCTCCACCCAGCACCTGGCCGAGATCGACGGCATCAGTGATGAGGATGGACTCCGCCAGCGCATCGCCGACGACCTGTGGTCCCATGTGGTGCTGCCGGCCACCGCTGATCTGCCGCTTCAACCCGAGCGCGGGAGCGTGCGTTTTCTCGTCAACCCCACCGGAAAGTTCGTGGTGGGCGGGCCCCAGGGTGATGCGGGCCTGACAGGGCGCAAGATCATCGTCGACACCTACGGCGGTTCGGCACGCCATGGTGGTGGAGCCTTTTCCGGAAAGGACCCGACCAAGGTCGACCGTTCCGCGGCCTACGCAGCCCGCCACGTGGCCAAGAGCCTGGTGGCCGCCAACCTCGCCCGCCGGGTGGAGGTTCAGCTCAGCTACGCGATCGGTGTGGCCAGACCCGTGAGCATTCTGGTGCAGAGTTTCGGCACCGGCAGAATCAGCGATGACGACCTCACGGCCCTGGTCCAGGAACACTTCGACCTGCGGCCCGGGGCGATCATCGAAAGCTTCGGTCTGCGCGATCTGCCGCGACAGCGGGGCGGTCGCTTCTACCAGGATGTGGCCTCCTACGGCCATTTCGGTCGCCCTGACCTGAACCTTCCCTGGGAGGACGTGAGCGAAGCCGCAGCCCGCCTGCAACAGGCCACGGCCGATCGTGTCCCCGTGGGCCAGCCCGCCGCCTGACCCCCGTGGCCAGCGCGCTGGCGGCAGGGGTCGATCTGGGCAGCAGCGGCATCCGCCTCGTGCTCATCGATCCCCAGGGGCAGCTGCTCGACGAGCGGGCCACGGCCTATCCCAGCAGCTTCGACGACCCGCTTGGCTGGCGGCAGGGCCTTGCCGGCCTCCTTCAGCAGTTGCCGGCCAGCCTGAGAAAGCGGTTGGGAGCCATCAGCCTCGACGGCACCTCCGGAACCCTGCTGGCCTGCCGCTCCGACGGTGCCCCCCTGGGCCCTGCCCTGGCCTACGGCCATGCCTGTCCCGAGCAGGCAGAGACGTTGGCAGAGCTGGTGCCTCCCGGCTGCCCCGCCGCCAGTGTGAGCGGCAGCCTGGCCCGGGCCCTGCATTTGCTCGCTTCGCTCACTGGGGCCACGCCTGGCCCAGGCCTGCTTCTGCGCCACCAGGCCGACTGGCTGATGGGCTGGTTGCTGGGGGACTGGCGCTGGGGCGAAGAAGGCAACAACCTTCGGCTGGGCTGGGATCTCAGGCGGCAAAGCTGGACGGGAGAACTCCCCCGGCAACCCTGGGCAGCGGCGTTGCCGCAGGTCGTGCCCAGCGGCCAGGTGCTGGGTTCACTGGCTCCCGCCGTGGCCTCTGAACTGGGGCTGCCCAGCTCCTGCCTGGTGGTGGCTGGCAGCACCGATGCCAACGCCGCCGTACTGGCAGCCGATCCCGCTGCCGGCGAAGGCATCACTGTGCTGGGCACCACCCTGGTGCTCAAACAATTCGTGGAGGCACCGATCGAAGCCCCGGGCCTGAGCTGTCATCGGCTGGGGGGGCGTTGGCTGGTGGGCGGTGCCTCCAATGCTGGCGGTGGGGTGCTGCGCCGCTTCTTCAGCGATGCCGAACTGGAGCGGCTCAGTCGTCAGATCGACCCCAGCAGACCAAGCGGCCTGAATTACCTTCCGTTGCCCGGCAGGGGAGAGCGTTTCCCCCACGACGATCCGGACCTGCTGCCGATCCTTGAGCCCAGGCCGGTGAGCGACGTGCTCTTCCTGCAAGGGCTGCTGGAAGGGCTGGCCCGCATCGAAGCCCGGGGGTGGGAGCGGCTGGGTGCGTTGGGTGCGCCAGCGCTTCAGCGGGTGATCAGCCTGGGAGGTGGCGCCCGCAATCCCCAGTGGCGGCAGTTACGCCAGCAGGCGATCGGCCTGCCGGTGCTGAACCGACCGGGCCTGGCGCCGGCCCTGGGCATGGCACGGCTGGCCCAGGGCGCCCTGATGACAACGAGCCCACCGCCGAAGATGGACGGGTCCGCCCCTCCCTCACCCGCCAGCCCATGAACGAACGCCTGCGCACCGTCATCTCCATGGCCCTGTTCGTGATCCTGGCCGGCTATGTCGGCTTCAGTGCCATCCGGCTGGGCCTGCTGCTCTGGCAGCGATTCGCGCTGGCCTGAGCCGCTTCTCCGCCACAATCAGCCTCTGCCTCTGCTCTGCCACCATGGCCAGCGATCCCCTCACCGAATCCGTCAGCGACCGGATCTGCCGGCACATGAACAAGGACCACGGCGGAGCGGTTCTGGCCTACGCCCGCCACTACGGCGGGGCCCAGCAGGCCACAGCCGCCAGGATGCTGCGCGTCAACCCGGAGGCGATGGAGCTGGAGGTGGATGGCGGGAACCTGTCGGTGCCCTTTGACCACGTGCTCACCGACAGCGAGGACGCCCACCGCACCCTGGTGGCGATGCTCAAGGCCCTGCCCGAGTCCTGAGTCGATTCAGGGGATCAGAGCCGGCTCCTTGGCAGCTGGGAACACTTCACAGCAACGTTGCTGGCCGTTGTGCCAGGGGGAGGTCTCCATGGTCCAGGCCCTGTTGAGGGGATGTCTTGAGCTGATCACCCAGGCCACATGCCCACTCTGCGGCCGCCTGAACCAGCCAGGGTCCAGGCCTGCGAGCGACCGGCAGGAGCCATGCCAGGCCTGCCGCCTTGAGCTTGATCTCGAGGCCAACACTGGCTTGTGCGGATCTGAGCCACTGCCCTGGTGGGCCCTTGGGCTTTATCAGGGGCCCTTGCGCAACCTGCTGCTGCGTCAGCGGCGCAACCCCAGCGACCGGGCGATCCCCTGCCTGGCCAGGGCCTTGGCGAGGACCCTTCCTGCACAGCTGCGGGAGTTGAGCATCGTGGCGATCCCCAGTTGGAAACAACGGGCCAACCCGCTGCCCCAGCTGATCTGCCAGGGACTGGGCCTGCCTCGCCTGGCTCCCCTGGAGCGCAGCCGAGCCACGCTTGGTCAGCACCACCTCAACCGCCGCCTGCGGGCTCTGAACCAGGAAGGTGCCTTCCGGGTGATTCCCTCCGGACTCTCCCCCAGCCGGCGATCACGCCAGGGACTGCTGCTGGTGGATGACATCCTCACCAGTGGCGCAAGTTCTGACCAGCAGTTGGAGGAAGTTGCTAGTGAGGACTTCCTCCAACGATCCTTCGTTCACGTAGTTGGCCATCAGGGCTCACAGGTTCGCGGCGATGTCTGCAGCCTGAGGCCAAACAGCCCTGGTGCAGAGCCCTAGCGGCATCGCCAGACCGACCGCCTCCACACCCACACCAAGGGCCGCCAGCATGCCTTTGAGGGCATGGACCGAGTTGGGGCAATACACCTACGACTGACATCTACCCCCTGGGGAAGACAGTCAGCCAAGACACCCACCGAACTAAATCCACAGGGTGGACATCACATCTCCCGAGCAAGTCTGGGAGGGGTCAGGGCCCCACCCTCCAGTGTGCGCTCAGAGAATTTTTGCCAGCTTCCTGTGCTTCGACGGTCGATTCGCGTGGGCCGTGGCTAGATCGAGGTGATCAGCCATCAGTGGGTGCCCTCACCCTTTTTCACAGCAGCAGCAGGCTTTCCGCCTCTCCCCTTCCAGCTGGCCTGGATGGAGCAGGAGCAGCCCCCAGCAGCCATCCGCACCCTGGAAGCGCCCACAGGTCTGGGCAAGACCCTGGCCACCCTGGTGGGTTGGCTCTGGGACCGGCAGCAGCAACCGGCCGCAACGCCACGTCGTCTCGTCTACCAACTGCCACTTCGCACGCTGACCGATCAGATCGCTGCTGAGTGCCGGGCCGTCATCGCCCGGCTGGGAGCTGAGATCCCCGTGTTCGTGTTGCGGGGCGGCCAGATCGAGAACGACTACATCCACGCCCTGGCTCAGGAGGCCGTAATTGTCGGCACCCTTGATCAGGTGGTGAGCCGCCAGCTGATGCGTGGCTACTGCTGCTCCCGCTGGTCCTGGCCTCGGCACTTCGCGGCACTGAACACCGATGTGAGGGTGGTGGTGGATGAAACCCAGCTGCAGGGTGCTGCGGTGCGTACCGCTATCCGGCTGCAGCAGCTCCATCAGGAACACGGCGGGCCGTGGCCCCGGGAGCTGGTGCTCTGCTCGGCCACCCTCGATCCCACCTTGCTGCCGGCCGGAACACCGCGCTTCTCGCTGGGGGAGAAGGACTACGAGCACCCGGTGGCGCAGCGCAAGGTGGGCCGCCCCAAGCCGCTCACCCTGGCCGGCGACTCCGATCCTGTTGATCTGGTGCGCCAGGAGCATCAGCAGGGCACACTCACCCTGGTGGTGGCCAACACCGTCAAGCGCGCTCAGACCATCCACGACGGGCTGATCGGTCTGCCCCGGCTGCTGTTGCACTCCCGCTTCCGCCGAGCCGAGCGGCAATCGATCGAGGCCCAGCTCAGCGGCTTCCGTGGTGTGGTGATGGCCACTCAGACCGTGGAAGCAGGGGTCGATCTGGATGCCCGCCTGCTGGTGACGGACCTATGTCCCTGGGCGTCCTTCGTGCAGCGCTGTGGCCGTGTGGGACGGAACGCCACATACGCCGATGCGACGGTGATCGTGCTGGAGCCTGAGATGGCCCTGCCCTACGAGGAGGCGGAGCTGGAAGACACCCGGCAGCGCCTTGCCGGCCTCAACGATGTGGCCGTTCGTGAGCTGATGGGGGTGGAAGCTCCTCCGCAGCCTGGAGAAGGTGAACGGCTCACGGCCAACACCTTCACCCAGCTGTTCGACACGCACCCGTTGGAGCAGGGTGACATTGACATTGCCCCCTACTTGCGGGTCGGTGAGATGCGGGATGCGTCCTTGCTGTGGCGGGAATCCCTGGGGCCCTCGATGCCCCCCGCAACGGATCAGGAACTCTGCCCGGTACCGCTGCGAGCCCTGCAGCAGCGCTTCCCCATGGTCTGGAGCCCACGGGGGGATGGCTGGGCCGAGATCCCTTCCGCCCAGCTGCAGGTGGGAAGCGTGGCAGCGGTGGCCTGTTCAGCCGGTGGATACGACCTGCAGCAGGGATGGCAGCCCACCAGCACTACAGCAGTGCCAGAGGTGGCGATCGAGGCTTCCCGGCTGGAGCCGGAGGACCGCAGCAGCTTCGGGGTGTCGGTGCCGGTCACGTTGCCCCAGCACCTCAACGACGCCTGGGAGGAGGCCGAGGCCCTCTGCCAAGCGCTGGCGATTCCCTCACCCATGGCCGAACTGGTGATCCGCTCGGCCTGGCTGCATGACATCGGCAAGGCTCATCCGGTGTTCCAGGGCACGATGCGGGCCAACGGATGCGGCGAGGGTCAGTGGGCCAAGGCGCCGGGCTGGGGATCCCGTCATTCCCGCCCCGGCTTCCGCCATGAGGTGGCCTCTGCCCTGGCAGCACTTCACCTGGGGGAGGAGGACCTGATCACCTACCTGCTCATGAGCCACCACGGCAAAGTGCGGCTGCGGCTTGAGCCTTTCCCCTGGCAGAACCGTGACGGCCCGCTGCATGGGGTCATCGCTGGCGAGGAGCTTCCTGCTGTTGAAGGCGTCAGCCCAGCCACCACGCTCCCCTATCCGCCCAGAGGGCTTGGGAAGGGCTGGGCACCCATGGCCCGCCACCTTCTGCGCTCTCACGGGCCGTTCAGACTGGCCGCTCTGGAGGCAGTCATCCGGGAAGCAGATTTCCGGGCATCCCGCCGCTGGCAGGTCCCACCACCCACCACACCATGCACCTGACACTCCTCCTTCGCTCCTTGCTGCCCACCTTCGTGCCGGCTGGTTTCGTCGATGTCGGCCACAGCGTCGTGCGCGACGCCAGCAGCGGCAAGAACCTTGTGATCGTGGACTCGGTCCAGTCGATGGCCAACCACCTCGAAGCCACCCTGCTTGGGGAGCCGGGCCAGGTCGTCCCCGGCCTGGAGAATCTGCCCTACGTGCGGCTGACGATCACCGATCCAGCCGGCCGCACCCGCATCACCAGCAGCCTGGAACTGCCCCACCGCCTGGCCTCGGGCTGGTTCTGCAAAGCAAAGGAACTGCTCGACTTCCAGCAGGATCTGGCCGCAGACATCCTCGATCACGGCATCGCGGCCGCCACCTTCCGCCGCTGCCCGAATTCCCTTCTGCACGGGGTCTTCTACAGCCAGCTGGCGGGCCTCGATCCGAACGTGGCCAAGACCCCCCGACTGCTCTCGGCTGAGGTGGTGGCTACAGGAGCACAGTCCATCGCGGACGGGGGCGTGGCCAAGGATCCCCTCTTCCCTTCTGGCGAGGGCTTCGATGTGGAGTCTCTGGTGGGGGCCAAGGCCACCGCTGCTGAAGTCGGGGCGGGCTACATCCCCTACCGGCACCAAGCCTTCATCGCCGAGGGTGTGGAACTATCCGTCTACCTGGCAGAGGGTCGCATCACCCGCCTCACGCTCCCTGATCCAGCCAAGAACGTGCTGCGCCTGCTGGCCCGCTACAAGCTCGCCCGGCTCCTTGCCGAGCCGCTTGATCTGCGCGCCCATTGCATCTTCCAGGCAGAGCAGGTGCCGCCGGAGCTGGCCGATGCCGAGGCCATCCTTCATGACCTGCAAACCCAGTTGAGCGAGTGTCGCCGGTTGGGGCTGTTCGTGGATCCGGTGGTGAGTGAGTTCGCCCTCACCCTTGGAGCGGCTAAGGAGAAGTCCAAGAAGGCGAAAGCAAGCGGGGCAGCCGTGGCCGTTGTGGAGGAGGACAACGCCTGATGGCCACCATCCTGCGTATCACCCTGCTCTCAGGCCGCTACGGCGCCACCCCCTGGGGACGGAGCGAGTACGAGGGCCAGGTGGAGTATCCGCCTTCCCCATGGCGCTTGCTGCGGGCAGTACTGAACGGGGCCTTCACATTCTCGGGCACACCTGAGCAGCTGCCTGAGGGGGCCGAGGACCTCATCGACCAGCTGGCCCGCACACTCCCTACTTACCACCTGCCTTTCGGTGAGTTCGGGCAGATCCGGGGGTTCCGCCCTGCCTATGGCTGTGAGCCAGTCCCTCCCCTGAACACCAAGGGCTACAGCCATTCCCAGGGCAAGCGGCGTTCCTTCATCGACTCCTTCCTGCATCTGGGTGCCGGGGCTGCCCTGCACGTCTGCTGGCCCGTCGACCTTTCACCTGAGCAGAAGGGGCTGCTCACCGACTGCCTCGCGAGCCTGAGCTATCTGGGGCGGGCTGAATACCCTGCGCTCTGGCAGGTGGTGCCGACCATGCCGGAAGCGAACTGTGTCCCTGATCCGAGAGGCACCCTCTCGGTCCTCTGTTGCGGCCTTGAGCAGGTGCTGGAAGGGCTGCAGATGAATCCACAGACGGCCCGGCAGGAGGGCCGGCAGGCCCCACCAGGGCAGCAGTGGGTGAGTTACCGCTACGAGCCGCTGCGTCCCCCTGCCTATGCCGGTGGTTCACAGGCCCCCAAGGCGAACCGGGCCGTCTTCGCTTTTCTCGGCGACTACCCGATCCCGGTCACAGCAGGCATAGCCTGGACCGACCGGCTGCACCGTTCTCTGCTTCAGAGTGCACCGGCGTCGTCCCTCTTCTCCGGGCTGGCTGGAGGTCAACCGCTGGGGGAGGATCAGCGGGCCTGGTACCGCTGGGATGAGCAGGGCGGTGCGATCACGGCCCTTGAGGTGCTCAGCCCCCAGGCCTTCGGGGAGGCCGAGATCGATGCTCTGCAGGCTCTGCAGCGCCTCTACGGCAGGGGGGGCGTGCAGGTGCCCCTGCGCCTGATGCGGCTGGATGAGGCCCCAATGGTTTCTAAGCAGCGTCTGCGCACGAGCACGCCGATGCTGCTCTACACCACCCCCCGGTCCGGCAAGCTTCAGCGATCACCGGCAGGGCAGGCAATCCAATCCCTGCTCTGGGGCCTGGGGGAGCAGGGCAAGCTCGATCCTTCCCTCTTCCAGCAGGAAGAAGACGCAGTGGCGGTGAACCATGGCGGCCATGGCCGCATCAGGGCCCGGGTGATGTCAGTGGTGGATGAAAAACGCATCGTCGGACGGGGGGAGCGCAAGGCGGCATCGGGCCTCGGCTTCCACCTTGAGCTGGACACGGAGCACGCCCTGCCGGCGCTGGGGATTGGCTGGGGCCGGCATTTTGGGGCAGGACGCCTGGAGGCGGTGGCATGAGCGCGCAACCCTCCGGGTCGCCAGGAACCCGCATCGCATCGTTGAGCTGCGCGCTCCCTTGCGCTGCAGTTGATTTCAATGGACCAGGGAGGTCGGGGCGGCCCTGGGGCGAGGTGGTTTCAGGGGCTGCGCGCGATCCGCCTTCTGAGCCCCTGCGCTGCAGCGGATCTCAAGGGCGCAGTTCCGGATGGTGATTCCATCCGGGGAAGTTGAAACTTGAACCGGGCCAACCTTGAACCTTCGCGTTGGGCGTTCCGGATGGTGATTCCATCCGGGGAAGTTGAAACTCCTGAGTGCTGATGCGACATCGCTGCAGGGTGGCCATGTTCCGGATGGTGATTCCATCCGGGGAAGTTGAAACAGTGCCCAGCTTCACCCCGCGGGAGTGCAGCGGGTCGAGAGTTCCGGATGGTGATTCCATCCGGGGAAGTTGAAACGTAAGTGTGTCAGTTGCTGGGTCGTAGATACGAGCTGGTTCCGGATGGTGATTCCATCCGGGGAAGTTGAAACGCCACAACATTCTGGTCGTCAACGCTGATGCCAATCGGGTTCCGGATGGTGATTCCATCCGGGGAAGTTGAAACTCGACGAAGAGGACCTCAACGCCATGGAGAAAGTGTTCCGGATGGTGATTCCATCCGGGGAAGTTGAAACCCTGATCAAGTAGCCACTGCCCGCGATGCATTGCTTGCTGGGTTCCGGATGGTGATTCCATCCGGGGAAGTCGAAACCTCGAAACTGGTCTACCCGATCGAGCCATACTGATGGTTCCGGATGGTGAATCTGTCCGGGGAAGTTGACGAACCCCATTGCCCCGACCAGCTTGAGCCAATGCAAACTTCGTTCACCGTCTCGCCCCTCTCCAGCTACCTCTCGGCCCTAGGCCTGCTCAAGGTCGTCAACGCCCAGCTGGATCCCGACGCCCGGGGGTTCTGGCAGCAGGGCCGGTTTCACCTGGAGAGCAAGCCCACCACAGAGGATCTGGCCGAGTTCTTCGCCACCAGCTACCAGCCGTCACCCTGCCTGACACCTTGGAACAAGCCCAAGGGCGGCGGACCTGGCTTCCTGGATGGGCAGATTCCTCCAGCCATCAACGCACTGGCTGGGGAGCGGTTCGCTGAGTTCCGCCGAGTAGCTAGCTCGGCTGCTCAGGTGATCCCCCACTACGTCAAAGGCGGCAGGGTCGCTGGCGAGGAGAAGATCCAAGCCTTCGATCACCTCAGCCGGGAGGCCAACAGCGATGCCTTCGCTGCCTGGCTGAAGGTCTGCGCTGTGACCACTACTGACGCCAAGGGGAAGGCAATCGCCCGCTACCCCGCCCTCCTGGGCGGAACAGCGGGCTTTCTTGGGACCGACTTCGGGACCCAGTTCGTCAGCTCCCTTGCCACCGCCAAGGCCGAGCACTTCGCCGCCGCAATCTTTGGCGCTGCAACACCCAAGGTCCTGGTCAAGACCGGCAATACCCTGACCTATGACCCAGGCGGACGTGGTGATGGCCAGCAGGGGTATGGCATCGCAACCAGCGACACCAAAGCCACCACGGCCAACCCAGCCGATCTGATCTTGTTGGCCGAAGGCATGACCTTCTTCGAGGGCTACGCCATCACGGCCCACCAAGACGAGGAGGGCCAGGGCGGCACCCGTCAGGCCAGCTTCACCCTGGCCGTTGTCCACAATTCCTCCGGCCACCCCTCCAGCAGCTGGCTTGAGAACGATGGGCGGCAATCAGAGGAACTGTGGTGCCCTCTGTGGGAGGAGCCCGTCACTTTCACCGAGCTGAGGGATGAACTGGCCCGGGTTGCAATGCTGCCCCTACCGCGTCAGCTGGCAACAGGCACGGACTTCGCCCTGTTCGCCTCCCAGCTGGGTCGTCGGCATGGCCTTTCCGGCTTCGCCAGATACTGCTTCCCTCCGAGAGTCGGGCAGGGCACCAAGATCCCATCGCTGATCGAGGTGTTCCCCCTGGCCGACGAGCAGGAGGACCGAAGTGACGCACTCGCCAGCGTGGCCTCGTTCGCATCCATTCTGCGCTGGCGGGCCAAGGACCCGACAGTCCCTAACAGCTACAGGCACGCGGCTGAACGGGTCGTGGCTGAGCTGGAGGCCGTCTCCGGTGGCGGTGGATCGTTCGCTTCCCTGTTGCGGAATCTGGTGACCTGGCGAAGGCAGGAGGACCTGGGCCGCGACGACAAGCAGCTCAGTCGGTTCCGTTTCCGTCGCAAGGAGCTGCCACCGCCGTGGTTCCAGCTGCTGGCACGAGAGCTGGATGGCCCCGAATGGAGGCTGGCCCTGGCCCTTGCCACCGACCGGCCCTATGCCTTGCTGGCGGATGTGCTGCTGCTGCTCGAGGGTCGGCTCGATCTCGCCCTGGTGGACGATCTGCAGGCCGGAATTGGCTGGATCGATCGGGAGGGGCTGCCTCCGGTGCCGCAACCTGAGGAGACCATCCCCTGGCTGCCGCCCGACTACCTGGCTGGGCTGCTGCTGAACCAGTGGCGGTTTGATTCTCACGTTCCTGTCGAGGGAGACCGCACACGCTGGTGGGAACTGCTTCTGGCTGATCGACCGGAGGAGGCCATGGAGTTGGCCTTGCAACGGCTAAGGATTGCGGAGGTGGTGAGCTGGTCCTGGCCGGCCATCACTGGCAGTGAACCCCAGCGCCTCCTGCATGCTGTCCGGGTGCCGGTTCATCCGATCACTCTTGGAAGGGCGCTGAAGAGGGGGTAGGCCCTTGCAGGGCCTAAACCTCGGCATCGTCTCCCCTCGTCCGGCGCATCCCAGCAATGTTTGCAGAGCAGCACCTCCTTGCCCCCCCTGGAGTCGGACAGCAACCCGGGCAGTGCCGTTGCGAGGGGCACCTGATGCCCCACCCGGGTGTGGCGGAGACGCGGAGACTCCATGGGCAGGGAGGCACCCGACGGGCCCTACAAACCCCTTCAACGAGGGACAAGGCCAGCAAACATACAGGCGTACTACCCACCTCTCCATGGATGGATGGCTCCAGGAGCCCAATGGCCGCAACGTCCTCCGCTTCCACCGTGACCACGCTGCCCGCTACGAGGCCTACGTCTTCATCGACCGAGGGGAGCCGATCCCCGGTCAGCCCGCCCTGCTGAAACGGCGAGAGAGGCTCTCCCGGAAGCGGGCGGTGGAGCAGTGGCAGAAGCTCCTCAAGGCGGGCTGGAGGCGGGTGGAGTCTCAGTGGTAGGTCAGATCACCCCGTCGGGGCTGGTGCGGTCCAGAACCTCCAGCAGCTCCTCCAGCACCCTCCTCACTGCAGGCCCCTGCTCAGGGTGGTGAACAGCGGTGAAGGCGCGGGCGGTCATGCGTGTCTCGATCTCCTGTAGGGCGCTGGTGGTGTCCATCAGGAGCTGGATGGAGATGTCGGCAATGGTGAGGGGCATCGGTCTGGGGCGACTGGTGACAGTGTTCCCAGCTTCCGCAAGAAGCTCCGGGCATCGACCGAATCTGAGGTGGTTAGCTTTTCTTGGAAAGGTCCAGGACAGCGGCAGCCGCACCAAGGGCCTCGATCACCAGCGGGTGAGACACCACCAGGCCGGCAGATCGCAGCCGTGGCGGTCGCGCAGTCTCACCAGCAGCAGGGCCAGGCCCTCGCGTACCTGTGGTGGGAGCAGGTGGGCAGCCACCTGCTCCCGCCGGAACTGGGAGAACCCCGCTCCGCCTGTAGAGGGGACCTTCCTTGATCTCAAAATCGACGAAGCTCCATCTACAGGCGAATATGGTGTAAAAAGTCAATACCCCAAAGAAATAAAACCATCAATGACGGTCGAGGAATTACTGGAGGCACGCGGCAAACAGGATGCGCAGAAGCTGCTAGATCAAGCCAATAAACTCAATAAGGACATTAGAAGTGGCCTGCTTGCCGACTACTCTACGGCGATAATACTCATGGAGGAAATACAGGATAATAAGTACTACGGCAGCGAGCTAAGGAGAGTTGAGGCGGTGTGTCATTCAATAATATTTATGTGGGTCGAGTGCTCCCAATTATACAATGCGGAAGCGCATAAAAACGGGCTAGAACCTTTACCAGAGGGCGGATCCAAAGAATTGCATGACCAGGCCAAGGAATACCTCAACGACAGCAAGTCTCGCATTCTTTCCGGCGAGCATCCTCCGTTCGTGATATTCCACTCAGAATGGCTTAAAGAATCGGTAGAGATGCTGCTTGCCTCGAACTGGAGATCGCGGAATAGAGGCCTGTTCGCCGGTTTTAGGGCTCATCGCTTTTTCACGAAGTATCTTATTTTGCCAGTGCTCCTTATTGTAGGCATTGGAAGCGGAAATCCATTACTTATTATTGGAGCAGTTCTCTGGGCAATCCTTCTCTTCATCACCCGCTAGTTCCGCAGCTCACTCAAATGAGCCAGGAAGTTTCACGTGCCAGGGCTGCCATGTTTCCACCACAGGCCGGGAGCGATTTAGCCAGCTCAGGCCTGATCGGGCTAGGTCTGGCACACCTGCTCAGGTGACAGGTGCGCCGCAGATCACCCGATTGGGGGAGGGCGGAGCACCCAGATGGGGGAGCCTTGATCACCAACTCATGGCAGCTCCAGCGAGGGGCGGCAACAGCTCAGCCCGGCGGCTGGCTCGGCTCAGTGATCG
>NZ_JAHLZB010000012.1:0-68308 GCF_025128255.1 Synechococcus sp. CS-205 | reverse complement strand
TGACTTACAACTTTCTTCGATACCTGCATTGCAACTCAAAGGCAATGCTGGCTGTCTGATCATTCGGCTGCGGGATAACTATCCCGCCTTTAAGTCATGGATGTCAGTCATCAGGCGGATCTGCACGTGCAGAGGATGAGCATGTGGCTTCTCAAGACAGCATGGGTAGTGGCAATATTTCGAGGTGCCCATAAATTATTTGCCTATGGCTTAACTTCAACTGATGTTCTTGATGCACTCTCAAGTCAGAATCTGATTGTAGCGGCAGGATCAGTTGGTGGGCCTCCATCACCAGTCGATCAGCAGTTCACCTATCCGACCGAGATCACAGGCTATCTTTCTTCCGTCGAAGAATTTGACGATGTCATTCTATCAAGAGCGCCAGATGGCAATGTCATTCGAGTCAGCGATGTTGGCAACACTACTTTCGGCCTGAACAATTATTTTCTGAAGGGGCTGGACATCCAGGGTCATGATGCCATCGGTGTTCCAATTCAGCAAGCATTTGGTAGCAACGCCCTTGATGTGGCAGATGAGGTGACAAAAGTCATTGAGGAGTTCAAGAAAACCCTTCCGCCTGGAGTCAAGGTCGAGAAAGTCTTTGATCAGACTCAGTTCATACGCTCCTCTGTGGATGGAGTTCTGGATGCACTCGGTCTTGCAATTCTTCTCGTTGTTCTGATCTTGTTTTTGTTCCTGCAGGACTGGCGTACAACGCTGATCCCCGGACTGGCTATTCCAATCTCCCTGGTGGGAAGCTTTGCATTTGTGAAGCTGTTCGGCTTCTCCATCAACCAACTGACACTGCTTGGTCTTGTGCTTGCTGTCGGCTTGGTGGTGGATGACGCCATTGTGGTGGTGGAGGCCGTGGCCGCCAACATTGAAAAGGGCATGAGTCCCAGAAAGGCTGCTGAAAGCTGCATGACTGAGTTGATTGGTGCTCTGATTGCAACCTCACTTGTGTTGGTTGCCGTCTTTCTTCCGGTTGCTGCCTACCCAGGTTCGATCGGGATCATCTATCGCCAATTTGCACTTACGATTACATTCGCAATCATTATCTCCACATTTAATGCGCTTACATTCTCGCCGATGATGGGAGGCCTCATTCTTAAGGGTCGAGTGGAAGGTCAGCAGAGGGAGCCAGAGGGATGGATCTGGGCTGTGCTCGGTGCCTTGTTTGGCCTGGGTGCAGCACACTTTCTCGGCGGCGGCGTCTGGTTTTTGGTCGGATTGGTGATCGGTGGTTTGATTGGTAAAAACCTCTCGTTTATTTTCCGAAACTTCAATCGAGGATTTGACAGATTTTCTCGACACTACGAGGGTTTTGTCGAAAGAGTGATTCAACGACGTCGCTGGGTTCTCCTCGGGCTACTGGCTGGTCTGGTTCTGACCGTGGTGGGATTCAGAGCCGTTCCCACTGGCTTCATCCCAACCACGGACCAGGGGTTTGGATTCGGTTTCTGGCAGATGCAGGATGGTGCATCCCTGGAGCAAACGTCGAGCACGGCCCGGCGTATCCAACAGATTATGCGGGAAGAGGAGGATGTCGAAACAGCTTTCTTTGGTGCTGGATTCGGATTTGATGGACCATCTCCTAATCATGGTGCTGCCTTCGTCGGTCTCCGTCCGTTGGAGGAGAGGAATGGTGATGAACATTCGTCCACCCAGATCTTCAAGCGCCTGAATCAGAGGTTCGGCAAAGAGATCGACACAGCCTTTGCCGCGGTGGGAAATCCACCGGCCGTTCCTGGATTCAGCCCTCAGGGTGGTTTCTACTATCAGTTTATCGATAAAACTGGATCACTCAGTTTGGAGAAGTTCAGTCAACTGGCTTCAAACTTTGTGAGCGAGGCAAGGCGTACTGGTAAGTTTGAGCCCATCTATGAGCAGTTTGTCCTGGCTCCTGAGCTGAGAGTGTCCATTGATCGCGATATTCTTGGCTCCTTGAATATAGATTATAACGAGGCGATGACCAGCTTTGGAGCCCTGACCGGTTCGGCCTATGCAGGACTCACTTACCAGAGCAATCAGGTTCGTCAGGTCTATATCCAGGCTACCCCGGAGTCAAGAAGCAGCCTCGATGACATTGCTGGCTACTATGTCAAAGATCGCGATGGGGAATTGGTCCCTATGGGTCTGTTTACTTCAGTGGATGTTGTCGATGCTCCGCCATCAATTCTCCACTACAACCTTTATCGAACGATCCAGATCCAGGGAGTCCTGCGAGTGGCATTTCTAGCTCTGACGCATTTGGGACCCTCGATCAACTGCTCAAGCGCCTCAACCTGAATTCGATCGGAACTGCCTTCACCGGGCTCACTCGTCTGCAGATTGCGGCAGGTTCTGCAGGTGCTGTGATCTTTGCTCTTGGAATTCTTGTTGTTTATCTAGTGCTATCCGGTCTTTATGAAAGCTATGCTACTCCTGTCACAATTTTGATGACAGTTCCTCTGGCCATGCTCGGAGCCCTCGCCTTCACTGGGATCCGTGGCATGGACCTCAACATCTTCGGCCAGGTCGGGTTGCTCACCCTGATTGGATTGGCGGCTAAGAATGGGATTCTCGTAGTCGAACTGGCCGAACTCAGAGTGCGTCAAGGCGTCGCTGCTGCAGTGGCTGCCCAGGAAGCAGCTTGCTCCAGGTTGCGCCCCATCCTGATGACAGCCATTGCCAGCCTTGCTGGCTTTCTTCCTCTGGTTGTGGCCTCGTCAGCTGGAGCGGCGTTTCAGCAGTCGATCGGTACCGTGATTTTCGGTGGTGTCTTGGTGTCCACGGGCTTATCGCTTGTGGTCGTTCCGGCTTTTTACGTGCTCATCAAGGAGTTCGCTGAACGCTCCAGGAAGGATCTCTCCAGCGCTGAAGGTTGATTGTCTCACCTGAGTTCCCTGGATTCCAGGTTGAGCTCCAAGGTTGATCTGCATGGGTTGTCGACCTCCGCGCAACACAACGCCGAGCTGCTGCTCAACAAGGATCATCCCCTTGCTGCGCCGGCCAGTGATGTCCCTGCTGGCTGCCGGCAGGTCGGGCGACCTGATCGACGTTGGGGCTTTAATGGATCCACGCTTGGTCATGGATTCTTGAAAAGCTTTTTGCTCCTCATCAGCTGTTGCTTAACATCAACGGCAGTACCTGTCACCGCTCAGACTCAGGATTGCATTCAGCGTTCAGAGCAGCTTCTGAACCAACTTGGCGCCAGTCCTGCCCGATCCATCGATGCAATGGCTGAGAAGCAACGCCAGGAGCTCCGCTCCCAGGGTTGCGATCCTCAGAGCACTGGGTATGACATCGAGGTCGAAAGCATCAAGCTGAACAATGACCTGGATCTAAGACCCAGGACGCAGGAGCCGTTCCGCTTCGACCAACTCATCAAGATTGATTATTAGTCGTTCCTCCTTCATCTCCTTGCCCTTCAGAGCAGGACGGCCTTGGCCTGACGCTTCCTTGATGCCGTCGTCATGTGCGCCGTCGTCAACGTTGAAGCAGCCAGCGCAGCAGCGACAGCGCAATGATCAGGCCGACTCCGGCGTTCCAGATCAAGGACGATCGCTTGGACAGTTGCTGGAGCCTGGGCGGCAGTAGTCCCCCCCAGCGCTCCAGCACCGCGGTGGCGACCAGCAGCAGCGCGATCGGGATGCCGATGGCCAGTACCAGATCCTGCACCATGGCCGATCACGCGATGGGGTTGGGGTACTCGCCGTACCCAAGGTCATCAAGGCTGCTGCAGACCCTGTCGTCTGACAACCCTGGCAAAACTCACACAGGTGTGCCGGGCTGGCTTTCGCTTCTCCTGTTGTGGCGATGGCGGCCGAGCGGCTCGATCCAGTGTTCACGGATGAGGTCATTGTGCAGTTTGGCCATGGGCAAACGGCAGCCGAGCTGGATTGTTCCTTGATCGATCAGACGGCCGAGTCGCAGGGCTGTGGCCTCCTCGACCCGAGAAAAACAGGCCTGCTGCGCCACAACCCAGTCGAGCTCGAGGGGGGTGATCACGCCGCTGGAGAGGGACTCGATGAACAGCTCTCCGACCGTCATGGAAATATTGCGGAATGTAACCATCATGACTCGTCAGCGGCCTCTCCGTGGGCGGACCCCCTGCGGCGTCACGAGAGGGGCTCCTCACATTTCTTAATCCGGCGAGCCATGCTGGGGTGGATCCGCTCCCCAAGCCATGACCACTCTCAACTTGCTCGAAGTGTTTCTGGGCTTCCTGTGTGCATGCGTGGCGCTCTGGACCTACAGCCTCTCCAGGCCCACCGACCCTCAGAACTAAGAGCCTCGGGCGGTCCGGTCGCACCCATCACCGCCGTTCTGATCCCTCCCCCACTCCCTGTCTCCATTCCAGATCCGATGTCCAGCTTCCTGAGCCGTTACTTTCTCAAGCACGACGTCTTTACCAGCGCCGGCCTTCTCATCCTGCGCCTGGCGATTGGCACGATGATGATTCACCACGGCCAGGAGAAGCTGGCCAATCCTGAAAGTTTCGCTTCCGCCTATCTGGTGCCGTTGCATCTGCCATTTCCGCTGGTGATGGCTCATGTGGCCGGTCTTTGCGAAATCCTCGGTTCCTGGTTTGTGATCCTTGGATTTCTCACTCCGATCGGCGCGCTGGCCCTGGTTGGAACGATGGCTGTGGCTGGCTATCACCACATCCTGACCAGCGGATTCAACATCTATCTGCTTGAGTTGGTGGTGCTTTATCTCGGCGGAAGCCTGGCGATTCTGCTCAGCGGCCCCGGTCGCATCTCCATTGACGCTGGAATCGTCTCCGGCCTTTCAGCCGGCGATGACACCTCCCCAGAACTACCCGCTGGCATCTATCAAGAACCTGCTTCGGTGGTGGTGGGAGCGCAGATCAGCGCAGCCCTGACCAATCGCGGCCGTCACTGAGGGCGTACAGCCCGATCAGCTGCCGATCCAGTGGGCGCTCAACTGGCGGCGGTGGGGGCGGTTGCGGTGTTCCCACAGGTAAACCGCCTGCCAGGTTCCCAGCAGCAATCTGCCCCCTTCGAAGCTGAGGCTGAGGTTCGTGGCCGTCAGGGCGGTGCGGACATGGGCCGGCATGTCATCTGGACCTTCGTCGTCGTGGTCCCAGGCCCGCAGAGGACCCTCCCCACTGATCGGACGGACTCCCTCCTGGGGAACCAGCGCGCGGAGGCAGGCCGTCAGATCCTGCAGCACCCGGGGGTCGGCGTTTTCGTTGATGGTCAGGCTGCAGCTGGTGTGGAGGACTGCCAGGTGGAGCACGCCCAGCCGCAGTCCAGTGGCAGCAAGGCTTGCCCCCAGCTGCGCCGTCAGATCGTGAAATCCCTCGCCGGTGGTGGTGAGCTCAAGCCGGTCCAGGTGCTGGCGCAACATCGGGGGAGGATGGGTTGGAAACGGCGGGAAACGGGATAGGCGCAGCTTCCGGTTGTCGACCAATGGCTGGCCGTCACCCATCGCTTGCGCCCGAGTCGCGTCTTGTTGCAGAGCCGCACGCCTGCTGGGCTCATGGGCATGCTTCCCAAACTTAGGCTCATGACACGTCCTGCAACCCCCAGCAATGCCTTCTGCTGCGCCTAACCACCACGCTCCTCGCGTACGGATCGCGGGGCGGAGCGGTGGGACCAGCCGCTGGTGGTTGTGGCTGGCCATCCCCCTGGCCATCGCGGGCTTCGTGGCGCCGGCCCAGGCTCAGAAGGTGGTGCCCAAACTCAAGAGCATGTGTCCACTGGGTTACGTGGATCTGTTCAACGGGAAATGCAGCACTCTTGGTGCAACCACCTACACCGTCACTCCCACAAAAGGGGATGCCTGCCCCTCCGGCTGGATGAACGTGGGAGGTGGCTACTGCCGGCGCCAATGACCCCTTGCGGGGCTCAGCTCAGCTCCTCGAGATGCCAGCTCACCAGGCCCTGGCAGACCGCCATCACGGCAGCCTGCGTTCGCCCGCTCGCCCCAAGTTTCTGAAAGGCTGATCTGAGGTGGCTGCGCACCGTCTCCACCGACAGGTGCAGGCGTGACGCGATCTGTGGATTCTGGTACCCCCGCACCACCAGTTCCAGCACCTCCTGCTCCCGCTCACTCAGGCCTGGCCCTGCCGGATCGCGGCTGGTGCGGCAGGACAGGGCCAGCAGATCCCTCAGCTGGGGCTCCATGTAGAACCCTCCGCCGAGCACGGCGCGGGTGGCTGCCACGAGATGGCCGAGACCCACGCCGCGATCGGCACAGATGCCGTCACAGCGGGCTTCCAGGGCAGCACGCACCAGGGGCGGTGATTCCTCCTCGAGCAGGATCAGACAGGGCAGCTCCGGATGGAGAGCCTTGGCGCGGCGCACCAGCTCCAGGCCGCTGCCGGGGCGCAGGGGGTGGGTCACGAACAGCAACTGCGGCTGTCGCTCACTCAGGAGCTGCAGCGCCTCGCTTTCCCCGGTGGCGGAGCCGAACCACTGGCAGCGATCGCCGATCACACCCGTGAGCAGGGAGATCACCAGCCGGCGGCCACTGGCCACCATCAGGCTCCTGCTCGCCAGCAAAGACATCACCTCCTGGCGTGATTGGGCCGCCTGTTCCAGGAATCCCTCAGAGTTCAACCTGCCCCCGGAGTTCAGTAGTAACGGAGGGGGTTCTGGCGGATCGCCAGCTGCACTTCCAGCAGGAAGAGCACCAGTCCGATGATCAGCGAGGCCATCGCCAGCACGAACACCGGCACCACGATCGCCGTCAGATCCAACGCCGCCACGGCGCTGATGAACAACACGGCGATCACCCCGGCCACCAGCAGAGCGGTGGTCGTGGTGCAGAGGATGGCGCGGTTGATCAGGAAGGTGCGGCGGCGCTGAACTTCCAGGGTGCCCCGCAGGCGCTTGGCCTGGGCCAGATCGCTGCGCTCCATCGCTTCCTGGATGAAGCGGGTGCGATCGATGATCCGCGCCAGACGGGTGGTGAACATCCCCAGCAGACCGGTGATGCCCGTGAGCAGGAACACAGGCGCCACGGAGAGCTGGATCGCCCTGGAGAGCCCCGCCACGGCGGATTGCTCACTGAGGGCGCGGCTGGTGAAGATCTCGGCCAGCAGCATGGAGCTCGCCCAGCAGGCCAGTTCAAGGGCCTGTCCCTTCAACTTACCGAGACCGGGCCAGTCCATCCCGGCAGAGCCGAGGCTCCGTCAGGATCACTGGACGTTGAAGGCCGGTTCGTCCTTCCCTGTGACGATGACCACGATTCTTTGTCACTACGCGGGGTCCCTGCGCTGCAGCGCCAGCCACGGCCCTTCCGGCTCCGAGCTGGTCACCGATGCCCCCAGCGATAACCAGGGCCTCGGGGAGCGTTTCTCGCCCACCGACCTGGTGGCCACGGCCCTGGCCACCTGCATCCTGACGGTCATGGGGATCGTGGCTGAACGCCACGCCATCCCGCTCGAGGGTTGCACCGCGCGGGTGGAGAAACGAATGACCAGCGGCGGGATCAGGCAGATCGAGAGGCTCACGGTCTGGGTGGCACTGCCCGATGGCCTCGACGACGGTCAGCAGCGGCTGTTGCGCAGGGCCGCTGAAGGCTGTCCGGTGAAGCGAAGCCTGGAGGGTGCCGTGGCGATGGAGCTCCACTGGGAGACGCTCAGGGCAGCAGCTGGTTGATTCGCTGCGCCAGCTCCAGATCCAGGCTGGAGAGCCCACCGGCATCGTGGGTGGTCAGCGTGATCGTGACGCGGTTCCAGACATTGCTCCACTCGGGGTGGTGACCCAGCGACTCCGCGATCAGGGCCACCTGTGCCATGAATCCGAACGCTGCGATGAAATCGGCGAAACTCAGCTCCCGGTGCAGTTTCCCCTCCACCACGCTCCACCCGGGCAGCTGGGCCGGCAAGGCGGAGATCTGTTCAGCGGTGAGTGGTGTGGCTGCCATCGGGAGAGTCCCATCAACGGAATCGTCATGTTGCTGCAGTCAGCCGGGCAGCGCTGGCTGAGCCGCAGCGCCATGCTTGTGGCCACTCACCTTCCCTCCCATGCCCCAGCCGGGTCAGGCCCTCCTGCGTCTCCGTGAGCACCTGCACCAGACCCGGTTGCTCGGATCGATCAACAGCGCGCTCTATTACGACCAGAACACCGTGATGCCGGCGGCAGGTGCCGACTGGCGTGGCCAGCAGCTGGCCCTGCTGGCCACCCAGCTGCACGAGCGTCAGAGCAGTCAGGTCTATGCCGATCTGGTGGAGGCGGCCGAAGAGGAGATCAACGGCCAAGCCCCGGCCTCCACGGTGCGCAACCTCCGCCTGCTGCGCCAGGAGCTGGAGCGGCAGCGCTGCCTGGACCCGAAGCTGGTGGAGCGGATCGCCAGGGCCCAGTCCCGCGGCAATGCCGTCTGGCAGGAGGCCAGACGCAGAAATTCCTTCGAGGTGTTTGCACCGGCCCTCGAGGAGCTGCTGCAGCTCCGCCGTGAGCAGGCCGCCCAGCTGGCGGATACCGAACCTGCGGGGCGCAGCCCCTGGGAGATCCTGGCGCAGCCGTTCGAGCCCGATGTCAGCAAGGCCCGCCTTGCAGAACTCTTCGCCCCCCTGGCCGAGGGAATCCCGCCGCTGCTGGAGCGCGTCTGCTCACTCTCCCCTGGGGAAGGTTTCGCTCCGGAAGCTTCCGGGGTCGCCGAGGCCACCGCCATTCCCGAACCGCTGCAGGAGACCCTGTGCGCTGAACTGCTCGAGAGCTGGGGCTACGACCCCACCCGCTGCCAGCGCTCGCGCTCGGCCCACCCCTTCTCCAGCACCCTGGGTCCGGCCGACTTCCGCATCACCACCCGGGTGGTTCCCGGTCAACCCTTCTCCGCTTTTCTGGCCACCGCCCATGAGTGGGGCCATTCCCTCTACGAACAGGGGCTCCCCCGCGGCGACGACCATTACTTCCCCTGGCCCCTGGGAGAAGCCACCTCGATGGGGGTGCATGAATCGCAGTCGTTGTTCTGGGAATGCCGGGTGGCGCGCAGCCAGGCCTTCGCCTCTCGCTGGCATCCCCGCTTCACCAGGGCCATGGGCGGCGATCCCTGGGGCGGCAGCCACCACTTCTGGCGGGGGCTCAACCCGATGCGGCCCGGCCTGATCCGCGTGGAAGCCGACGAGCTCACCTATGGCCTGCACATCGTGCTTCGCTTCGAGCTGGAGCTGGCACTGGTGGAGCAGGGGCTGCCGGTGGCGGAGCTGCCCGAGCTGTGGAACCGCCGCATGGGCGAGCTGCTCGGCATCAGGCCCCAGCGGGATGCCGAGGGCTGTCTGCAGGACATCCACTGGGCCGAGGGCCTGTTCGGGTATTTCCCCTCCTACGCACTCGGGCACCTGATCAGTGCCCAGCTGGCCGAGACCATGGAGCGCCAGCTCGGGCCGATCGAGACCCTGGTGGGTTCAGCCGAGGAGCTGCGTCTCCAGCGGTGGCTGGCTCAGACCGTCTGGCCCCTGGGGCGCTCCGTCAACGGCGAAGAGCTGGTGAGCCAGGTCACGGGGGAGCCCCTGAGCGCCACTCCATTTCTCACCTACCTCAGCGACAAGGTGGATCGGCTGCTCGAGGGCGCCTGAGCCGTCTGTCGGTGTCGGCAGGCCTGGCGTCCGTAAGATGCCGCCGCAGCCGCTTCGCGACGCCCCATGGCGAACATCGACCACGCCCCAAGCCGCACCATGCTCAACCTGCTGCATGTGCTGCCGGCGTTCGCCGATGAAGCGGAACTGCGGCTGAATGCAATCGTCGAGGTCAACTCGATGACGATCAACAAGTACGAGCTGATCACCGAAACCGGTCATCTCAAGCTCGATCGAGTGGGTTACTCCTCGCTGTCCTATCCCTTTGCCTACGGCTGCATCCCCCGCACCTGGGACGAGGACGGAGATCCCCTGGACATCGAGATCGTGGGCGTCACCGAACCCCTGGTGGCCGGAAGCCTTGTGGAGGCTCGAATCATCGGCATCATGACCTTCGACGACGGCGGCGAAGTGGACGACAAGGTGATCGCTGTTCTGGCCGATGACAAGCGCATGGATCACATCACCAGCTACGAGCAGCTGGGCGAGCACTGGCTCAAGGAAACCCAGTACTACTGGGAGCACTACAAGGATCTGAAGAAGCCCGGCACCTGCAAGGTGAATGGGTTCCTCAACACTCAGGAGGCGGTTCGAATCATCAAGGAGTGCGAGGCCCGCTATTTCGAGCAGATTGACGCCAAACTGGTGAACTGATCCGCCCAGAGCGCGGTCGCCCTCCACCTCTCCACAGCTTCACTTCCTCGCATGCGCTCCAATCCCATTCGCCCGGCGCTGGCTCCCTCCTCTCTGGCCGTCAGTCTGCTTGCTGGTCTCTCCTCCCTCTGGGTCGCCGGTTCCCCTTCGGCTCTGGCCAGTTCCGGTGGGATTATCACCCCCACGGCTCCGATCCCCAGCCCGCCGGCGATCGTGCCGGAGGCTCCCCCGACCGGGGCCGGCCAACCTCCCAGTGCCGAGCCAGCGGGCGCAAGCAGTCCAGCCGCGAAGCTCACGGCACCTTCCACCGACCCCAACCCCGCACCAGCACCAGAGGTGCCGCCTGCAGCAGCAATCAAGCAGGAAGCGCCCCCGGCGGCCCCGGTGAACAACTCAAGAATCCTGCTGGCCCTGGGCAAGCGGGAGATTCGCCTTGAGCGCGATGGCAACGTGTATGGCCCCTGGCCGGTGGCGATCGGTGATCCAGCCACCCCAACGCCTCTGGGCACGTTCAAGGTGATCAACAAAGTGGTCAATCCTCAGTACGTCAGCACCAAGTCAGGCAAGAAAAAGGGCTCCATTGGCCCGAATGGTCCCCTGGGTGATCGCTGGATCGGCTTCAGCACCAAAGGTCCCAACCAGTTCGGCATCCACGGCACTCCCAGTGCCTGGTCCTGGACCGTGAGCTCCCGCTCCGCCGTCACCAACGGCTGTGTGCGCATGTTCCACCAGCACGTGCGCAAGCTGTTCGAAATGGTGGAGGTGGGAACCCCGGTGGTGGTGGTGCGCTGACCTCAGACCCGCAGCTGGCGGGCCAGGGCCCTGGCCATCCCATCCCGGCTGGCCAGGCCCACCAAGCTCCTGACCGGCAGTCCGGTGTTCGGCAATCCAGCCGGGAGTAGGTCTGAGCTGGGGCTTTCCAGGGCGAAAACGGGCACCTGACGCAGTCCATTGGGTACCAGCTGGTCTTCCAGTTGTGCCAGGTTGGCCCCCTCCGGCAGCCAGAGCAGGTCGGAGCGTCGGCATTGCTCCAGCGGCATGGGCAACCCGTCGCTGCCATGGCTGGCGCTGATCGCCCCTGCAGGTCGACAAGGGTCACCACACCGATCACCCAACCCTCACGTTCCACCACAAGGCAGTGGCCATGGGCTTCAATCAGCAGGCCCAGGGCTTCGCTGGCAGGGGACGTCGCCGCGAGCACCAGTGGCGCCTCGCTCTCAAGGGCTTCATTCACCATCAGAGATGCCAGTCCCTGGCGCCGCTGCTCCTCGGCTGGATCCGGGCCCAGCAGGCCGGGATCCGCCAGTCCGTGCCAGCGCTCCACCAGCACGGCGCTCAGGCCAGCGGCCGCCATCAGCGGCAGAACGATGCGGATGTCGTGGGTGAGCTCGAACAGCAGCAGCAGTGCCGTGAGCGGCGCCCTGGCGCTGCCTGCGAGCACTGCTGCCATCCCCACCATGGCGTAGGCCGGTGGTTCGGCCACAGGCAGGCCCAAGCCGCTGTCCCCCAGCAGCTGTCCATAGCCGTTCCCCAGCACCGCCCCCAGAAACAGGGCCGGTGCGAAGCCACCCCCCACAAAGCCGGTGGCGTTGCTGACCGCCGTGGCCAGCAGCTTCACCGCCAGCAGGGCCGCCAGGGTGGTGAGTGCCACCCCGCCTTCGCTGCCCAGCAGCGCCTCGATCGTGTCGTAGCCCACGCCCAGCACCTGGGGGAACCCCAGCGCCAGGACCCCCACAGCCAGGCCACCGAGTCCGTTCAGCAGCCAGAGGGGTAGACGGGCGCACTGCCGCTGCACGGGCCCACTGCGGCCGGCGGCCAGCAGGCTCACCAACGCCCACGACATCAGGCTGGCCACCAGGCCCAGACCCAGGTAAAGGGGAAGCTCAAGGGGTGAGCGCACCTCATAGGCCGGCAGGCGAAAGATTGGCTCATCCCCCAGGCTGAGCTGCGTGACCAGGGAGGACGCCACCGCCGCCACCAGCACCGCCCGCAGGCTGGGCCTCCCCGGAATGGCGCTGTAGGCCCCTTCAAAGGCGAAGAACACACCGGCGATCGGAGCTTTGAAACCAGCCGCCAGACCAGCCGCCACACCTGCGGCCACCAGCGCTTTCTGGGATTCGGGCGGCAGTCCTCCGCGCAGCCCCACCCAGAGACCCAGGTTGCCGCCGCTCTCCACGCTCGGGCCTTCAGGTCCCAGCGAAGCGCCACTGCCCAGGCTCAGGGATGCCGCCACCAGCCGCAGCACGGGCAGGCGTGGCAACGCTTTCACGGCCCCGTCTGCCATCGCCATCAGGCTGGGCAGCCCGGGCCCCAGGTCGCGGCCCAGCTGTCTCAGCAGCCCCACGGCCACCCCCCCCAGCAAGGGGGCCATCACCACAGGCCAGGAGGCCAGCCAGCCGGTGGGCCCGATCGGGGGCAGGGATGTGGGCTCAGGCAGGGGCGCCGGCGGTGGAGGCAGAAAGACGATGCCCCCCAGGCCGATCTGCACAAGGGCCTTCAGGGGTGTGCCGGAATCTGGATCCGGGGCGCTGAACACCTCCACCGTGGTCGGATCCAGCTCGTGAGGACTCACCAGGTCGAGCACCCACTCCACCAGGGTGCCGAACATGAAGTTGTTGATGAAGCCCAGCAGGTAATGGAAGCCCACCACCGCCATGCCTGTGAGGATCCCCACCAGCGCAGCCCAGGCCAGCAGGCTCCACTGGAACGGCAGCCCGCGGGTGTCGCCCTCCAGAGGTGCGCCGAAGCCTGCTTCAGGCTTCGGGCCTGACCGCTGCAAAGATCTCCTCCAGAATCTCCCCGGCCCCCTGGCTGCGCAACAACAGGGCAAGGCTGTTGCCGATCGCTTCGGGATCCTGTTGCGGTCCGCGGGCTTCGTCCCGGATCAGGCGCAGGCCATCGAGGCTGGCCACCATGCCCGTGAGCACCAGATCATCCCCCTCGAAGCGGCTGTTCACGCCAATGGGCACCTGGCAGCCTCCTTCGAGCTGGCGCAGGAAGGCCCGCTCCGCCAGACAGCGGCGGGCGGTGGGGGTGTGCTCCAGCGTCTTGATCTGCTCCAGCACCGCGCTGTCGCCCTGCCGGCATTCGATGCCGAGGGCACCCTGGCCCACCGCATGCAGCGAAATCGAGGGATCGATCAGAGCATCGATGCGATGGCCCAGGCCCAGACGTCCCAGGCCGGCCGCCGCCAGGATCAGGCAGTCATAGTCGCCGGAATCGAGCTTCTCGAGGCGGGTGATCACATTGCCGCGCACATCCTTGAATTGAAAGTGGGGGAAGTGGTGGCGCAGCTGGGCCAGGCGCCGCAGCGAGCTGGTGCCCACCACACTGCCCTCGGGAAGGGTTTCAAGGCTGCATCCCCGGTGGCGCTCATGGAGCACGAGGGCATCAGCGGGGTCTTCACGCTCGGTGACACAACCCAGCATCAGACCCTCGGGAAGGTTGGTGGGCAGATCCTTGAGGCTGTGGACAGCGATGTCAGCCCGGTCCACCAGCATCTGAGCTTCCAGTTCCTTGGTGAAAAGGCCCTTGTCTCCGATCTTGGCGAGCGCCACATCCAGGATCTTGTCGCCCTGGGTGGCCATCGCCTCGATGCTGATCTCCAGGTTCGGGTGGGCCTGGGCCAATTCATCGCGCACCCAGTGGGTCTGGACCATGGCCAGCTGGCTGCGGCGGGAGGCGATGCGCAGAGTGGTGCCAGCCATCAATCGATTCCTCAGCCCGGCCGCGTGGCCGTTGAACAGCGGTCAAGCCTAAGGACCGGCCGGCCCTGCCCAGCCTCCGTGTCCTGCTCCGTGATCAGCCGAAAAAGTCGAGAGGCAAGGGACCCCAGGTGCCGGTGGCCTCCGGATGGCCATCGCTCTGGCCACCGATCAGCAGCCCTTCGCCAAGTCCTGACTCGGCGCGCAGCAGAAAGCGCCCTGTGCGCTGGTTTCCTTTCAGGAACACAGGGCCTTCCACCTCCCCTTCACTCTCGGGTTGCAGGGGGTCCCACCCCTGGGCCGCTTCGCAGGCACGAAGGGCCGCCAGGGCGGTCTGCGCCGAAGGAGCCATCACTCCGACCGTGAACCAGTCGCAGGCCGCCAGACGAGCGTCCAGCTCCCCGCGCAGGGCCTGGCGCTGAACGGTGTCGAGCGAAGGAGCTGTGCGCAGGCCCCTCAGGCTGGCCAGATCCAGGGCCGCCCCCTGATCTGACTGGAGTTGCGGATCGCCGGGGGTGGCGGGGCTGGACGCTGGGGTGCTGCTGGCGTTCATGACGACCTGCTCGGGCTCAGCCACTCTGACGGCTTGAGCAGAAGCGCATGCTCGTGAGGCAGATGCTCAGCCAGATGAAGCCCACGGCTGCTCCGGCGACGATGTCGGTGAGCCAGTGCACCCGGCAGTAGAGCGTGCTCACCCAGATCAGACCCACCCAGAGGGCGGAGCCCAGCACCAGGGGGCGGCGCAGATGCGGGTAGCGCTCCGCCAGGATCGTGCACATCAGGAAGTAGAACACCACGGCTCCGGCGGCATGCCCGCTGGGAAAACTGCGGCCGATCACCTCCACCAGTCGACCCAGGGGCCTGGGGCGATCAAATTGCGGTTTCAACCAGCGATCCACGATCAACAGGATTCCGCTGGTGGCGATGGCCAGCCAGATGAGCTGGTTCCATGACCGCTTGATCAGCAGAAAGATCAGGGCCGCCAACACCAGGACCGCGGTGAATCGGGTGCCGCTCAGTTGATAGACCATCACCAGAACACGGCCCAGTCCCTCGGGGATCCGCTCCCCAATCCAGATCAGTACGGCCTCATCGAAGCCGGGATGCTGCTGGCTGAGCACAACCTGCTCGATCAGGATCACCAACGCTGCAGCAAGGCCGCAGGCCAGCAGGCGGGCCGGTCCGAACAAGCGAAGCCAGCGGCGGGTGGCTGCAACGGTCGGCGCGGAGAGGATCGGGGATTGGGAGGGGATCAAGTGATCAGGCGATCAGATCGTGGGTGTTCCGGGTCACTCATCGTGCCCGATCGTTGGGCGTTGTGCTCCTCGGAACACGCCAGAGTTGATGACCGCTGCGGCCTTCCAGCAGCGTGGCCCCCGGCAGCAGCCGGGACAGATCCCTGAGCCGGTGCTCCTCCCCGAAGATCAGCACGCTGCTGGCGGCCGACTCCGGACCCATGGGCTCGTTCAGAGCGTCCCGCGCCCCTTCCGGGCTGTCCAGGAAGCGGGCCTGTCGGCGGCTGTAGAAGACGACGCTGTAGCGCTTGTAGCCCACCACCCAGAGTGGTTCGCCGGCGCCGGCCAGCTGTCCCGCTCTCTCCGCCAGCTCCCTGACCGGTCGCTGACGCTGGGTTTCCATCAGAGGCGCCAGAGTTGGCACCACCAGGGTGAGCAGCAGAAGCATGGCGGCCAGATCCGGCAGCCAGAGGGCCCTCGGACGGCCCGCTCGCAGCAGCAGGGCGACCAGGGCGATCGCACTGCCCGCCAGGATCAAGGCCAGCACAAGCGGCAGCCCGGAACGGGAAAGGGCCTCGGCGAAGCGGGGATAGGCCGGATCCGTGGCGGCCCAGCGCGGCGCCAGAGCGGCAGCAGGTGCCAGGGCCGCGAAGACCAGGGCATTGATCCAGGCGCTCCAGCGCTGGGGCCGGTCCGGCCAGTCCCCGGTGGTGATCTCGCTGTCTGAGCCTGGCGCAGGGGCGACGTTGGCCAGAGGGAACCAGTAGAGGGCCAGCAGCAGGGCTGCGGCAGGGACCAACGGCAGGATGTAGCCCGCCAACTTGGTGGCGGCGGCCGAGAAGAACAGCAGGACAGCCAGAAACCAGACCAGGCAGAACTGGGCCAGCTGGGCCTGGGGGGGCTGCAGGCTCCAGGCCTTCAGCTTCCAGAAACGCAGTCGTACCAGCGCCAGCGGCAGATGGAACGACCAGGGCAACAGCAGCAGCAACACCCAGGGGAGATAGAAGTGCCAGGGACCGGCGTGGCGGTAGAGCACCGATGTGAAGCGCTGGATGTTGCTGAAGCCGAAGAAGCCTCCGAGGAATGCCATGCCATGGGCGTGGGCGGCCAGGGCGTACCAGGGCAGCACCACCACCAGGAAGATCAGCGCAACCGGCAGCAGAGGCAAGCGCCGGAGGTAGGCGAGCAGCTGGCCCTGGATGATCAGAAACACCAGCACCACCAGTCCAGGCAACACCAGGCCCACCGGCCCCTTGGCCAGCACGGCGATGGCGCTGAACAGGGGCATGGCCACGAAGCCCAGACGGCGGGCTCCGCTGCCGGGCGGCTGGCTGTAGCTGAGAAAGAAACCGAACAGGCTCAGGGCGATGGCACTGGCCAGAAACATGTCGGTGACAGAACTGCGGCCCCAGCCGATCCATCCCGGATTCAGCGCCAGCAGGGCCGCGCCGAAGGCTGCCCTCCGCCAGCGCGAGCGCAGCTCTTCCTCGCCCGAGGCGCTGAACCAGAGCAACCCGAAGCCCGCCAGCACCACGGCACTGGCCGCCAGGGCCACCGGCAGGCGCGCGGCCCACTCGCTCACGCCGAACAGGCGAAAGCTGAGGGCCACCATCCAGTACCCCCAGACGGGGTAATCAAAGAAAAGCTCGCCATTCCACATGGGGGTGATCCAGTCACCCCGCTCGACCATCTGGTGCCCCACCTCCACGAACAGGGCCTCGGTCTTGTCCATCAGGCTGAGGGTGCCGAGGTTCTGAAAGAACGCCAGCCAGCAGAGCAGCAGATAGGCGAAGCCGCTCACCATCCACAGCCGGCGCTGATCTCGCTCCAGCCAGGTCATCCAACCCTGAGTGATCAACACGAAGTCTGGCAAGGGACAGGTGACCATCCTGGCTTCCGCCAGGGTGGATGGTCCCGCCAGTGCCCGTTTGGGCTGCCGAAGTTACTTGATGTACTCCTTGAGCACACCATTGCGGTTGGGGTGGCGCAGCTTGCGCAGGGCCTTGGCTTCGATCTGGCGAATTCGCTCGCGGGTCACGTCAAAGATCTGGCCAATCTCCTCGAGGGTTTTCATGCGACCGTCGTCGAGGCCATAGCGAAGGCGCAGGACATCCCGCTCCCTAGGGCTGAGGGTCGCCAGCACCCCTTCAAGATCTTCCCTTAGAAGATTCTTGGCCACATCCTGCTCAGGATTCTCGATGTCGGCCTCGATGAAGTCGCCCAGGCGTGAATCTTCTTCCTTGCCGATCGGTGTCTCCAGGGAAATGGGGAGTTGGGCAGACTTGGCGATGAAGCGGAGCTTCTCGATCGTCATCTCCATGCTTTCAGCAATCTCCTCCTCAGTGGGTTTGCGGCCAAACTCCTGCGACAGCACCTTGGTGGTCTTCTTGATGCGTGAGATGGTTTCGTAGAGGTGAACGGGCAAGCGAATGGTGCGGCTCTGGTCGGCGATGGCACGGGTGATCGCCTGACGGATCCACCAGGTGGCATAGGTCGAGAACTTGTAACCCTTCTCGTGGTCGAACTTCTCGGCGGCGCGGATCAGGCCGAGGCTGCCTTCCTGGATCAGATCCTGGAAGGAGAGGCCGCGGTTCATGTACTTCTTGGCAATCGAAACCACAAGGCGCAGGTTCGACTGAACCATTTTTTCCTTGGCCCGGCGCCCCAGCATCAGACGCCGACGGAATTTGACCGGTGGCATGTCCACCAGTACCGCCCATTCCTTGTTGTCGGGATGATGACCGTTGTCCTGCTCGAACTGGGCGGCCAGCTCCTCAAGCAGCAGCAGATCAGCGATCTTGCGCGCCAGCTCGATTTCCTCATCGGGACGGAGCAGACGGATTCGGCCGATTTCCTGCAGGTAGACCCGGATCGAATCTTCGGTGTAAACGCCCTTGGGTCCAACCTTGATGCTGGCCAGCGCCTTTTCCTTGGCGGTTATTTTCTTGTCCTTGGCGCCATCGGCGGCACCCAGCAACTGGTCGGCTGCGGCGCTCAGATCCTGGCTGCTCGCGGCCACGACAGCCGCCTTGCCCGCCTCAGCCTTGGGCTTGGCCTTGGCTCTGGACTTGGGGGCCGCTTTGCTGGCCGTTGTCTTGGCTGCGGCCTTGGTGCCGCTGGTTTTGCCGGCTGGGCTTTTGCTGGTGGCCTTGGTGGCCGCCTTGCGGGTGCGCGTGACCTTGTTGGCCGCCGTCACGGCCGCTGCATCGGGACTGACAGAAGGGGAGTCCGGCGTCTGCCCGTCGTTCGCGCTGGCCTTGGACTTCTTGGCGGCGGCTTTCGGTTTGCCCTTGACCGCCACCTCGGCTCCCGTCTGAGCGGCGACGGTCAGGATTTCTGGAGCGCCTGGCTTGGGGCTGGCGGCGGACACTGGGGTCATAGCGGGGCTGCGGCGGAAAACGGAATGATCGACTGGTGAAAAAGTTGGGTCGAAAGGATCAGTTCTGGCCACGCGGCCAGACCAGACGTGCGCGATGACACCATCACGACACAAAATGTTGCTTCAGAGCACCGGTTCTCCCTGGGGAGAACCTGACTCGAGATCAGGCACCATCAGGTGCCTCTTCGAAGCAGCAGGGGCAACAATGACCTAACGACATGGAACGGCCCGGAGGCCAGGCAGTGCTGTCAGGGGTGTTCGCAGACCGGGAGGCTCGGTGGAGGGATGCTCCGATCGGCCTGCTCTTCAGGTCTTCCCACTGGACGGAACTCTGCCTGGTTCCGACAGCAGCCAGTTGAGCTGCTCAACAGTCCTATCTTAAGAAGCCCCTATGGGGTTTGCAAGGCGAATCCTGACGCCGCTGGACACGTCCTCCACCCCCCTCTGGGTCCAGGTCTGGGTGGAGGCCGGTCGTGAGGGTCGGATCTTCACCTACGCCGCTCCGCCGGAACCCAGGCTTGCGGCTGGGGATCTGGTCCGGCTTCGCCTGAGGGGACGTCGCCAGATCGGCCTGGTGGTGGAGGTCCTGGCAGCGCCCCCGGACGATCTCGATCCCGCCGTGATCCAGCCGGTGGAGGGGCTTCACCAGGCCGCCGCCGTGGACCCCCAGTGGCAGGCCCTGCTCCAGGACGTGGCCCATCAGTGCCACACCAGTCTGTTCAGAACGCTGAAGACGGCCTTGCCCCCCGGTTGGCTGGGTCAGCAGAC
The DNA here is from genome assembly GCF_025128255.1 of Synechococcus sp. CS-205. Lineage (NCBI taxonomy): Bacteria > Bacillati > Cyanobacteriota > Cyanophyceae > Synechococcales > Synechococcaceae > Synechococcus > Synechococcus sp. CS-205. Next base: position 49,036 of record NZ_JAHLZB010000012.1, on the reverse strand, counting down.
GGGCCGGGCACCGGCGCCGGGTCGCACCCAGCTCTGGCTGGAACTGGTGGAGGTCCCCATGCCGCTCACCTGCCGGCAGAGGGAACTCACCGAGCGGCTGCGGGGACGACCAGGCGCGGCGGCCCCAATGACCACGATCACGCAGTGGGGCTTCAGCCGCTCCCTGGTGCAGAACCTTCAGGGCAAAGGTTGGTTGTCCAGCAGCCAGAGGCCACTGCCTGACGGCACGGCGGCGCCCGGACCCTGGCCCCACCAAGGGAATCCAGAGGCGCCACGCCAGCTGAACCCTGAGCAGCAACAGGCCCTTGAGCAGATCCTCGCGGGCTCCAGCGGCCAGGAGTTCCTCCTCTGGGGAGTGACCGGGGCCGGCAAGACAGAGGTGTACCTGCAGGCAGCGGCCGCCTGCCTGGCCTCGGGCCGCAGTGCCCTGCTGCTCACCCCCGAGATCGGACTGATCCCCCAGTTGCTCGACCGCTGCCGGGCCCGTTTTGCCGGGAGCATCCTGGAGTTCCACAGCGGTCTGTCTCAAGGGGAGCGGATCGCTGCCTGGCGCCGCTGTCTGCAGGCCGGTGGCCGGGAGCCCCTGATGGCCGTGGGCACCCGCTCAGCGGTGTTTCTGCCCCTGGCGCCCCTGGGCCTGGTCATCCTCGACGAGGAGCACGACACCTCCTACAAGCAGGAGAGTCCAATGCCCTGCTACCACGCCAGGGAGGTGGCCCGCCTGCGCTGCCGCCAGAGTGGCGCGCGGTTGGTGCTGGGGAGCGCCACACCTGCACTGGAATCCTGGCTGGCCTGTCGGCGCCCTGGCCAGACCACCACCCTGCTGCGTCTGAGCCAGCGCATCAGCGGTCAGGCCGCAGCGCCTGTGCGCGTGGTGGACCTGCGCCAGGAACTGGCCGAGGGCCATCGACGGCTGATCAGCAGAGCCCTGATGGCGCGCATGGAGCACCTGCAGGAGCGGGGGGAGCAGGCGGTGGTGCTCGTGCCCAGACGCGGCTACAGCAGCTTTCTCAGTTGCCGTAGCTGCGGCGAGGTGGTCGAGTGCCCCCACTGCGACGTGGCCCTCACGGTCCATCGCCTGCGGGATGGCAGCCAGACACTTCGCTGCCATTGGTGCGGTCACCGCCAGCCCCTGGAAGCCCGATGCGGCGGCTGCGGTTCGGCGGCCTTCAAGCCCTTCGGCGCCGGTACCCAGCGGGTGATGGAGCAGCTGGAGCAGGAGCTGGCCGGTCTGCGTCTGTTGCGCTTCGACCGGGACAGCACCCGAGGCAGGGATGGACACCGACGCCTGCTGGCGCGGTTCGCGGCCGGTGAGGCGGATGTGCTGGTGGGGACCCAGATGCTGGCCAAAGGCATGGACCTGCCCCGGGTGACCCTGGCGGTGGTGCTGGCGGCGGATGGCCTCCTGCACCGGCCGGATCTTCGCGCCTCGGAGCACTGCCTGCAGCTTTTGCTGCAACTGGCCGGGCGAGCCGGGCGAGGAGAGCGTCCCGGGGAGGTGATCGTTCAGACCTACCTGCCGGATCACCCAGTGATCCGGCACCTGATTGATGGCCGCTATGACGCCTTTCTCGAGGAGGAACTGGAGGTCCGCCGCCAGGCGGGACTGGTGCCCTTCAGCCGAGCCTGCCTGTTGCGGCTGGGGGGGGCCTCCGCTGCGGCCACTGCCACCGCAGCCGCCTCGCTGGCCGAGAGGCTGAGGCCACGGGTGGACCGGGCCCGCTGGCAGCTGATCGGACCGGCACCGGCACCGGTGGCACGGGTGGCTGGCCGGTACCGCTGGCACCTGCTTCTTCACGGTCCACCAGCCAGCGCCCTGCCACTGCCGCCTGAGGCCGACCTGCGCAACGGCCTGGACCGCAGCGTCAGTCTCGCGATCGATCCCGATCCGATCGAGCTCTAGGTCACACCCTATGGAGAGGGCAGCTCGGGCCAGCCGAATCCCGCCTGCCGGCGCAGGCGCTGCAGCAGCAGGCTGAGACCGAGCAGGCTCGCAATCAGCAGACTGCCCACTCCAAGGGAGCTCCAGCGCCAGCTCCGCAGCTCCAGCCGGTTGAGGGCCCCCAGCTCGAGGGGCCAACAAAGCCCATCACGCTCCGGCACCACCGACCGGGGTTTGGCCCTGCGCACCGCCTGTTCCCCAACGGAGCTGAGCCTCAAGGTCATGCTCAGGCCCGGCAAGGGCTGCACACCGCGAAGATCCAGCTCGAAGCCGATCTGCTGACGAACCCCCAGCAACCAGTTGTGCTCCTTCAGTGACAACTCCGGAGCTGGAAGCCTGGTGCCCGTGAGATCTCCCGCGTCTTTGGCGAGACGCTGCATCAGGGCAGCCGCCTGGGCCGAGGACACCACCCCGCTGCTGAGGCTGAGGCGTCCCTGATCCGGATCCTGGGACAGCCTGATCCGGGCCAGGTCGGGATCGGCGGCGAGGGTGCCTGCGAACTGTCGCTGCCAGGGCAGCCAGCGCCCACTGGCGCTGGTGAGGGTCTGGGTCAGCTCGAGCCGGCCCGGCCCGGCGAAGCCCAGGTCGGTCTCGATCCTCAGGCAACCCCCCAGCAGGCCGGTGAGCAGCAGCAGTGTGGCCAGCACAACCACGGCGAAACCGAACGGTGCCCGGGTGGGACCGACCGGTGGTGGCGGTGGTGGCTCAGGCCGGCGTCTGTCCGGGCGGGACGGGGCCCTGGGCAGGGCCCGTTGCTGCAGGGATTCCACCCCTCCGATCGCCGGCAGGGTGAGCGACCAGTTGTCCGGTCGCTTCAGGCTGGGGGCTTCAAGAATCAGGCTCAGGTCGCGGGCCTGACGGCGCAGGTCGGGATCGGCGCAGGCCTTGAGACCACGCATGCAGCTGGCGGCCCGCTCGGTCTCTCCCTGGCCGATCAGGGCTGTGGCCATCAGCATCCGCGCTCGCCCGCCCATGGGGGCCGTGATGGCATGGGCGGCCACGATCGGCTCCAGCAAACGAAGGCAACGGCCATACTCCCCGCGTTCCAGGGCAGCCTGTGCCGGCGCCAGGAGGTCCTCAGCCACGCCTGGGCGGACCCTTACGCGCAGCTGCACGGCTGCTGCCCACCACCATCGTGCCGACACCGGCATCGCTGAACACCTCCAGCAGCAGGGCATGGGGCACCCGGCCATCAAGGATGTGGGCCGCGCCGACCCCCTGGGCCAGAGCCCTGATGCAGCACTCGGTCTTGGGCGTCATGCCGGCATTGACAATGCCTGTGCGAATCAGCTCCCGGGCTTCAGGCAGGGTGATCTGGCGCAACAGGCTGGAGGGATCCTCCCGGTTCTGCAGGATCCCAGGGGTGTCGGTGAGCAGGATCAGCTTCTCGGCCTGCAGGGCTGCCGCCAGTTCCCCGGCCACCGTGTCGGCATTGATGTTGTGGGCCTGGCCACTGGGGTTGGCTGCCACGCTGGAGATCACCGGGATGTAACCGCTCTGCAACAGGGGGGCGAGCACATCGGGGTTGACCGCAGCCACCTCCCCCACCAGGCCATGGGAGCCCTCTCCCCAGGTGCGCGCTTCCACGAGTGAGCCATCACAGCCGGAAAGCCCGACGGCCCGGCCGCCGACCCGGTTCAGGCCGTTGACGATCTGTTTGTTCACCCGGCCCACCAGCACCATCTCCACCACATCCATGGTGTCGGGATCGGTCACCCGCAACCCATCACGGAATTCGGCAGGGATCTTCAGCTTCTGGAGCCACTGGTTGATCTCCGGCCCTCCGCCGTGGACCACCACGGGCTGAACTCCCACACAGGCCAGCAGGGCCAGATCGCGAAAGACCGCATCCCGCAGATCTTCCCGCACCATTGCCGCACCGCCGTACTTGACGACCACCCGGCGGCCGGCGAAGCGCTGGATGTAAGGAAGTGCCTCGCTGAGAACCGAGACCCGCAGAGTGTCCTCTGCGCTGATGACGGGGTCCTGGCTCAAGAGACGGTGGGGGTTGGGGTGGGCTCGGCCACATCGGTGGCGGGAAGCAGGCTCAGCTCCAGGTCCGATTCGGAGATCGCGCGCAGCTCGGCGCGCAAGCCCGGGCCGAAGAAGCGACCCAGCCGTTCCTGCTTCGCCTGCCAGCGCTCCGGTGGGACCCCATGGCAGCGGAAGTGGAGCACCAGGCCGTAGCCGCCGTCGCAATCCTGCTCAGCCACACTCACCAGTTCGGGGGGCTGGTCGTCGTTCCAGAGCTTGAGCGCTTCGAGGGAGCTTTCCAGATGCGCTTTCTGGCCATATCGCCAACGGGTGACGTCCTTGAGCAGCTTGCGCAGCGGTTCGCTCTCGGGGCGCTCCCGCAGCTCGCGCAGCTCCGATGCAGGTGTGAGCCGGGTCGCCGGAGGCAGCTCCGACGACTTCAGGGCCAGGCCCCCCAGCAAGACCGGAACGCCATAGAACACGCCGGCGAGGCTGATGTTGGGGCTGTCGGTGGCATAGGCGATCGAACCGATCACCGTCAGTGCCGCGCCAAGGATGGTCAGCAGACTGCCGGGTGATGTGAGTGCTTCCATGTGGCCATCTTCCTGCAACGCGGTCCAGGATGGCCACTGTTGCCAAGCCGTTGCCTGAGGCCATGGATCACCCCAGCCCTGATTCTGATCCCAGTGCGAATCAATCAGCCCAGGACCCTTCCCTGTCTGATCCGAGCACCCTCACCCTTCTGGATCAGCTCACCCAGGACCGACTCTGGTTGCTGCAGCAGATCGATGCCGGGCGCTGGCCCGAGCTGAGGCTGGATCTCGCTGCGCTGGAGCGGGAGATCGGCCAGCTGATCGACCAGGCACGCCAGCGGCTCGAGCCAGGCTGAAGGTGGCCTGCCTCAGAAGGGGATCTCATCGTCGTCCTCGGCCAGGTCCGGAACCAGCGGGGCGGTGTTCCAGGTGGGGGGCGGCCCTGCAGCAGGCCTGGGGGCCGGCGCGGCGGGGCGAGACACCTCTCTCGCTGAGGCGCCAGCGGGCTTGGGCGTGGGTGATGGAGCCGACGGGGCCATCGACGGGGCCGTGCTGGAGCCCTGGGCCATCAGAGGGTGCAGACGGGAGAGGGTGAACTCGGCCCGTTTTTCCTTGAGGCCATCGGCGCGGGTCATGGTGCTCATGCGCAGCCGCCCTTCGATCATCAGCCGCTGCCCCTCCTGAACCCGGTTCTGCAGATCCTGGGCGAGATTGCCCCAGCCGACCACCTTCAATTGCCCTGGGGGATCGTCAGGGCGCAGACCGTCAAGCTGGACGGCCATTTCCGCCACCGGGGTCTGGTTGTCCTGGGTGTAGCGCACCTGGGGTGCCTCCAGCACCACCACCTCAAGCAAACAGTGATTCACGACCCCCTCGGCGACAGCGGGCCCCATCCTGATGCACCGACCCAACCCATGGCCGCCAGCAGGGCGGGACGACGGCCGTCGATCTGGCTGCTGAGCGGCACTGGTGAGGGCCCCCTGCTGGCCAGCAGGCTGCTGGCCTCCGGTTGGAGCGTGCAAATTTCGCTGGTGAACGAGGACGCCCTGCGGGCCTATGCACCCCACCCCCATCTGCTGGGGCGTGTGGGAGCTCTGGCCGGCCCCGAGGCGATCGAGTCCGAACTCCTGGGCGGCACCCTGGCCCCCTTCCGCTGGGTGATCGATGCCAGTCACCCCTTCGCCACTGCCATCAGCGCCGATCTGGCGGCGGTCTGTGCCCGCATCGGGCAGCCCCTGCTGCGTCTCTGGCGCCCGCCGGTGCCGCAGCCGCCTGGATCGAGGCTGACGCTGCTTGACCAGCTGCAGGACCTGGCCGACCTGGATCTGGGCGCTGAACGCCTGCTGCTGGCGATCGGGGCCCGCCATCTGGCCAAGGCCGTGGCCCTGGCCGGCGCTCGGGCCAGTTTCGCCCGCATCCTGCCTACCCCCTCCAGCCTGCGACTGGCCCTGGGCGCTGGCCTGCCGGCAGAGGCCCTGGCCTGTCATCGGCCGGGCTCGGGGCCTCCAGGGGCAGAGGGCTGCTCGATCGAGCGTGCCCTGCTGGAGCAGTGGCGCATCACTGCGGTGCTCTGCCGCCAGTCGGGGGGAGCGACCGAGCGGCTCTGGCAGGAGCTCTGCGCTGAGCTTGGTCTCTCCCTGCTGGTGCTGAAGCGCCCTGAGGAGCCACTCTCCGGGGCGCGGCTGTGGTCGCTGGAGGAGTTGCTGGATCAGGTCGGCGGGATCAGCCCAGGTGCTTGGTCACCAGATCCGGCAGCGAGACCCGCGGGCGGGGCCCCAGCTGGGTGATCACCTGACCGGCGCAGAGAGATCCCAGCTGGCCGCAGCGCTCCAGTGGTTCTCCGCGGCACAGCCCCCAGAGAAAGCCGGCGGCATAGAGATCACCAGCTCCGGTGGTGTCAACCAGAGGGCCAAGCACGTAAGGAGGGATGTGGTGCACACGCCCTTCCCCGATCACCACCGACCCGAGGGCTCCACGGGTGAGCACGGCGATCGAGCAGCGGCCCTTCACCTGCTCGATCGCGGCCTCGAAATCATTGCAGCGGTAAAGCGCGGTGATCTCGGCTTCATTGGCGAAGAGCACATCCACATGGCCATCCACCAGCTCCAGGAAGCTGTCCCGGTGGCGCTCGACGCAGAAAGCGTCCGAGAGGGAGAGGGCGACCTGGCCACCGGCGGAGCGCATCACCTCGGCGGCGGCGAGGAAGGCCCGTTTGGCTGCCTCGCCATCCCAGAGGTAGCCCTCCAGATAGAGCAGGCCGGCCTGGCGCACCAGATACAGGTCCAGATCGTCGGGGTCGAGGTCCACCGAAGCGCCCAGATAGGTGCACATCGTGCGCTGGGCATCCGGGGTGACCAGGATCAGGCAACGGGCCGTGGCGGGCCCATCAAGGGCGGCCGGGGTCTCGAAGCGAGCCCCCACGGAACGGATGTCGTGGCTGAAGATCGCCCCCAGCTGGTCGTCGCGCACCCGGCCGATGAATCCGGCCCGGCCGCCCAGCTGGGCCAGGCCGGCCAGGGTGTTGGCGGCGGAGCCGCCGGAGGTTTCCAGCCCCGGGCCGGCAGCGGCGTAGAGCTGCTGGGCCTGCTCCGCATTCACCAGGGACATGCCTCCCTTGCTCAGGCCATGGGCCTCGAGGAAGGCGTCGTCGGAGGTGACCAGCACATCGACGATGGCGTTACCGATGCCGACGACATCAAGCGTGCGTGTGTCGCTGCCCATCATCAAACGTTCAGCAGGGCCCGCTTCGGGCCGTGGATGGGGTCTTCCACCACGATCGTCTGGTCCCGCTGGGCCCCGAGGGACACGATCGCGATCGGCACCTCCATCAGTTCCGCCAGAAAGCGCAGGTAGGCCATGGCGGTGGCAGGCAGATCCTCGAGGGAGCGACAGTCCGCCGTGGAGCATTGCCAACCCGGCAGGGACTGAAAGATCGGGCGGCAACGGGCGAAGGTCTCGGCGCTGCTGGGGAAGTGGTCGATCCGCTCGCCGTCGAGCTCATAGGCCACGCAGACCTGGATTTCATCGAGCTCGTCGAGCACGTCCAGCTTGGTGATCGCCAGACAATCGAGCCCGTTCACCTCCACGGCGTAGCGCCCGATGACGCCATCGAACCAACCGCAGCGCCGGCGGCGGCCGGTGGTGGTGCCGAACTCGCCGCCCCGGTCGCAGAGGTGGTCGTTGAGGCTGCCCTGAAGCTCCGTGGGGAAGGGCCCTTCGCCCACACGGGTGGTGTAGGCCTTGGCCACTCCGATGACCCGGTCGATCAGCGTGGGACCCACCCCGGCCCCGATGCAGGCTCCCCCGGAGACGGGATTCGAGGAGGTGACGTAGGGATAGGTGCCGTGGTCGAGATCGAGCAGGGTGCCCTGGGCACCCTCGAAGAGAATGTTCTTGCGGGAGCGGGCCGCCTGGTGGATGGTGCGGGTGCAATCGACCACGTGGGGGGCCAGGCGCTCCCCGTAGGCGAGATATTCCTTGAGCACCTCCTCGGGATCGAGTGGCTCAAGGCCGTAGATCCTCTCGAGGATCAGATTCTTTTCGGCCAGGGGACCCATCAGCCGCTCGCGCAGGCGACCGGCATCAAGCAGATCGATCACGCGGATGCCGTTGCGATCCGACTTGTCGGCATAGGTGGGGCCGATTCCCCGGCCGGTGGTGCCGATGCGGCGCTCACCCCGGCGTTGCTCCATCGCCTGGTCGAGCAGGCGGTGGTAGGGCATCGTGACGTGAGCTGTGGAAGCCAGTTTCAGCCCGGAAATGTCGATGCCGAAGTCCTCGAGCATGTCGAGCTCATCGAGCATGATGCGCGGATCGACCACCGTGCCTGAGCCGATCAGGCAGATGGTGTCGGGGTAGAGAATTCCAGAGGGAATCAGGTGCAGCTTCAGCACCTTGTCGTCGACCACGATCGTGTGGCCTGCATTCACACCGCCTTGATAACGAACCACCACATCGGCGGATCGGCTCAGCAGATCGGTGATCTTGCCTTTTCCCTCGTCGCCCCACTGTGCACCGATGACGACAACATTGGCCAAGGACACAGCGGCCCGCAGCCGCTTCTAAGCACAAGGGACAAGAGTCTCAGATGACGAGCCCCTTCGTCAAAGGGCCGGGGTCTGCGATCAAACTGGATCCCCGCACTCCAGAGGGTCCGGCATGCCCTGATCGGTGATCAGGTCCCACGCACCACCGTTGTTTCAGCTTTCTTCAGTTCCTTCTCGAGGCGGGTCTTGAGCGCCTCAGGCAAGGGACGGTTGGCGTAGTTGGTGTAGTGCCCAGCCAGGGAGTTCATGGCGGTCTGCATGGTGGTGAACGACGGCAGTCCGTTCACCCGGGACTTGGGCCTGTACAGAGCCACGTAATCGTTGATCAAGACGCGGGCCTCGGCTTCGGCTTCCGCACGGCCCGGATCATCCTGGCTGAGCGCAATGGTTCCCAGCAGCGATTCAGCGACGGTCATGGTGTCGTCGACGTAGGAGCCACTCAAGCTGTTGCTGGCGCTGCCGCAGGCGGTGAGTGAGAGGCTGAGGCATAGCCCGATCGCCAGCAGAGGCGTGAGAGTCCGGCTCCACCAGCTGCCGGAGAGCAGATCCCCCAGGGATGATCTCAGGGCAGTGCGAATGGCTTGGGAGAAGGACCTCCAGACAACAGTCATCAGCATCTCCACACGTGGTTGGGGGATCTTAGGAGTTCCCCGTCGCTGCCAAACCCAGGCGATCGGCCTCGATGTGCTGCTGCATCACGGCCACCACCTCGGTGACGGGACACTCGCGCTTGCTGCCACTCGAGCGCTCCACCAGCTCCACCAGTCCGGAACTGGCGCCGCGACCCACCACGACCCTCCAGGGGATCCCGATCAGATCGGCATCCTTGAACTTCACACCGGCCCGTTCGTTGCGATCATCCAGCAGCACCTCGAGGCCCACCTGCTCAAGCGCGTCGTGGAGCTGTTCTCCCAGAGCCACCTGGACGGAGTCCTGGGCACTGGCCACCACCACGATCACCTCAAAGGGGGCTATCGCCACCGGCCAGCAGATGCCCAGCCCATCGTGGTGCTGCTCAACGGCGGCCTGGGCCAGGCGTGACACACCGATGCCGTAACAGCCCATCCACAGCGGCTCATCCTGGCCCTGCTCATTGGTGAACGTGGCCTCCAGGGCCTGGGAGTACTTGCGCCCGAGCTGAAAGATGTGGCCCACCTCGATGCCGCGGCTGGCCTCGAGGCGCTGACTGGGATCCTGGAAGCAGCGATCACCCGGCTGGGCCGCGCGCAGATCGGCCACGGGCGGGAGTCCCTCGCCCAGGTCCGACCAGCGGGCCCCCACCAGGTGCGTGTCGGGCCGGTTGGCGCCGCAGACGAAGAGCTCAAGCTCCGCCGCCGTGGGATCCGCCAGGCGCAGGAAGCTCATTTGCCAGCTGCGGGCTCCCGCCAGCAGGGCATCGCCCAGATGGGGACCCAGGCTGCCCAGGGGCCAGGGGGGCAGTCCCTCGCTGCGGATCTGCTCGGGGGTGATCGGCTCGATCTCCAGCAGGGCCCCGGCGGCTTCCCCCAGTGCAGTCGTGACGGCGTTGGCGAGCTTGGTGGGGTTGAGCTGCTGATCGCCGCGCAGGCTCACCAGCACCGGCCTCGGTTGGCCTTCGGCGCTGCGGGCCAGCAGGATCAGTACCTTCACGGTCTGGCTGGGCTCGAAGCCATGGGCGGCGCAGAGGTCCTCGATGCTGTGCTGACCGGGTGTCTGGAGCTCGACCACCTCGCCGGTGCTCTTGAGCGGCACGGCGGGTTCCGGCAGTGACCTGGCCCGCTCCTGGTTGGCGGCGTAGCGCCCATCCGGACTGCTGAGGATCAGATCCTCGCCGGTTTCGGCGGTGACCATGAACTCCTGGCTGGCGGAGCCGCCGATGGCACCGCTGTCTGCCTCCACAGCCACGGTGCGAAGTCCACAGCGGCTGAAGATGCGGCGGTAGGCCTGATCCATGCGCTGGTAGGCGAGCCTGAGGTCAGCCTCATCGGCATGGAAGGAATAGGCATCCTTCATGATGAATTCGCGCCCACGCATCAGTCCGAAACGGGGCCGGATTTCATCCCTGAATTTGGTCTGGATCTGGTAGAGGCTCACCGGCAGCTGCCTGTAGGAGCGCAGCAGATCGGCGGCGAGAGCCGTGATCACCTCTTCATGGGTGGGGCCAAGGCCCAGGGAGCGCTCCTGGCGATCCACCAGATGAAACATGATTCCCTCCCCGGCGGTGTAGCCCTGCCAACGTCCGCTGCGTTCCCAGAGGCTGGCGGGCTGCAGGGCAGGCAGCAGGGTTTCCAGGGCGCCGGTGGCGTTCATCTCCTGGCGCACGATCGCCGAGATCTTGCTCAGAACCCTCCAGAGCAGAGGGAGGTAGGCGTACACCCCCGAGGCCACCCGGCGCATGTAGCCACCACGCAGGAGGAGCTTGTGGGAGGGAATCTCCGCTTCCGCGGGATCGTCGCGCAGCGTCACCAGCATCAGGCGGGAGACGCGCATGGAATGCAGTCGCTTCAGAGGGCTGGGACCCTATCACTGAGCCTCGCCGGGGGCCTGGGTCTTGCCGATCAGGGCCGTGGCCGGTTTAATCACCGAACCGAGCGGCATTCGCTCCTGTGGCCTGGCCAGCCAGACTTTCTCTGCTAGCGTCGGCATGCAGTCCCAGCCGTCCAAAATAAGTCTTATGGTTGCACCCTCGGCCGGCTCCAGCGGTGAGCTCCCTCCGACCGTGGGATCCTGGCCGAGCGAGCTTCCCGGTCCAGAGCCCGAGTCGGCTGAAGGTCTGATCGGTATCGACGAGGTCCAGAAAGCGCTGAATCGTTCGCGTGCTTCGGTGTATCGCTACACCAACACCGATCCACGCAACCTCAACCCTCCCTTCAATCCCCGCAAGCTCAACCCCGAATACCGCACCGACCAGAAAGAGGCTTTGCTGTTTCACCCCAACGAGGTGGCTCGTTTCGCCCGGGATGTGCTGCGTATCAAGGAAGTGACCGTGGAGGTGCTCAACTCTCCCTCCACGGCCACGCAGCAGCTGCTCAGCTCGATTCTTCAGGAGCTGCAGGCCATCCGCCACAGCCTTCAGGGCATCGATCACCCCCCCGCGGTGCTCAGCGACAAGAGGGATCAGCTGGGCCAGTCCCGTCCTGCTGCCTGAATCCAGACAGCCCGGGCTGCAGCAGGAGCCCATCAATGGCATATTGATTGAGGCACTGGCATGGGCCGGGGAATCTCGTTCTCTGAATCCCTGGCCAATGCTGCTTCCCGGTTCAGCTGCAGCTACGGCCTGTCCGCCAAGCCTGATCTGTTCCCCGAAGCTGCTCCCTCATCCCTCTCCATGGATTCCGAACCTCCGCGAACCGGCACCAGCACCGCTTACGCCACATCCTCGGCTGTTCACCCTTCGTCGGCCTCTGCTCCCATCGCCATGGCCGCCGGCCTGGTCTCGATCGCCTCAACCCTGGAACCAGGCTCAGCGTCACCCGGAGCCGTGGCCACACCAACGGCCGAAACCGGTGAGGACCCTGACAGTCCGGAGAGCTTTCTGGATCCAGGCTCGCCGCTGCTGGGAGCCACCATTGCCCTGCTGGCTCTGATCGTTCCGGTGGCGGCCGTCCTGCTGGAGCGCAACGCCTTCAGAGCTGATCCCCACTTCGTCATTCCCATCAGCCGTGGACATCAGCAGCCTGGCCGCCTCCCCATCCCAGGGTTTGGTGAATCTGGTGGTGGAAATTCCCGCCGGTAGCCGCAATAAATACGAATACAACAGCGCTGCCGGCCTGATGAAGCTTGATCGGGTGCTTCATTCCTCGGTCCGCTACCCCTTCGATTACGGCTTTGTGCCCAACACCCTTGCCGAGGATGGAGCGCCCCTCGACGCCATGGTGATCATGGAGGAGCCCACCTTCGCCGGCTGCCTGATCACCGCCAGGCCGATCGGCTATCTGGACATGATCGACAGCGGTGCCCATGACGGGAAACTGCTCTGTGTGCCGGAGGCCGATGGCCGCCAGAGCAGTCTGCGCAGCATTCGCCAGATCGCGCCCAATCAGCTCGAGGACGTCGCCGAGTTCTTCCGCACCTACAAGAATCTGGCCGGTCGACCGGTGCAGATCATCGGCTGGGAAGACGCCGGTGCCGTGCCTGCCCTGCTGGAGCGCTGCATCCAGGCAGCCCGTTCCGATCAGGGAGAGCGCTGAAGCAGGAATCCCTCGTAGTCGAGGGCCTGGAACACGCGGGCCGGATCGCCGAACCCGGCGGCATTCACCAGAGCCGTGAGCCGGGCCAGACCCACGGGGTGCGCCCCATGGGTGAGCGGCTCGAGCAAGGCAAGGGGAGCCCGCAGCTGCGAAGCCCTCTGGAAGCCGAGCCAGGCCTCCGCCATCTGGTCTTCCAGCAAAGGAAGGGCCGGACGCATCAGATCCACAAGCACCAGCTGCCCCCCGGGCCGAAGGCAGCGAGCCAGAGCGGAGAGAAAGGCCAGTTTGCTGCCGTCATCGGGGAGAGACTGCAGCACCAGCACCGAGAGAGCCCCATCGAAACAGGCCTCACCCTGGAGATCCTCGACCGTGCTCTCAAGCCAGTTGAGTCCCTCCGCCAGGGGGCCGAGACGTTGCTGGGCAGCACTGAGCATGGCCTTGGAAGGGTCGATCGCGCTCAGGCGCCAGTCGGGCCGTTGAGCCACGGCCTCCACCAGCTCGGCGCCGGTACCGCAGCCGGCCACCAGCACCTCCGCTCCGTTCGGTCCAGCCAGGGGCGAGGCCGCCAGCAGGGCCACCGAGAGACGGGCGAGGCTGGCGTACCCGGGGATCAGCCCCTGCACCACCAGGTCATACCCGGAAAGTTCGCCGCCGGTCGGTGCAGCCATGGCCTTGTCCGTGCTCTGCAGGATCGTAGGCAGCGGCAGTGCTTCCGCTGGACCAACAACCATTGCAAGGCGGATCCCCAAGGCCCGCTGGGCAGGTAGGTTGGTTCGCGCCTGTAGCCTCTGCGACCCGTGCCCACCATCAGCTTCGACAATGAGGGCCAGAAGGTTGGTTGCATCGAGGGGGCCAACCTGCGCCAGGCGGCTCTTGATGCCGGCATCAACCCTTACAAGGGTCTGAACAATCTCAACAACTGCGGCGGTCTGGGTCAGTGCGGCACCTGCGTGGTTGAAGTGCTCGAAGGCGCTCAGAACCTCTCCCCCCGCAGCGATGTCGAGCAGGTCTATCTGGCCGACCGCCCTGCCAGTTACCGCCTCAGCTGTCGCACCAGCGTCAATGGCGACGTGACTGTGCGCACCCGTCCGGATGCCGCCGTCGGCAAAGGCTCCAACAGCCTGGTGGGCGCCTTGAAATCCCTGGTCGGGCGGAAGTGAGTCCGGCTGGCGACTCCAGAGGAGATCGTCCACGGCTGTACAGCTATTCGAAATGCTCCACCTGCCGCCGGGCCCTGAGCTGGCTTGCCGCCGAGGGCATCGAGGTTGACCTGGTGGACATCACCCTGGCGCCGCCGTCCAAGCAGCAACTCCAGCAGATCTGGGCCGGCCTTCCTGATCCCCGCCGGCTGTTCAACACCAGCGGAGCCAGCTACAGGGCCCTGGGAGCCAGCAGGGTCAAGGCGATGTCTCCAGAGGAGGCCATCGCTGCCCTGGCCGCTGACGGAAAGTTGATCCGCCGACCGCTTCTGGTGGCCGACGATGGCAGGGTGCTCATCGGCTTTGATCCTCAGATCTGGCAACAGTCTCTGAGTCCCCGTCCCCTGGGGTCGCAGGTGGAACCGTGAGCTGATCCAGCTCACGAATCAGGGCATCGATCCCCGTGCGGTTGATCTGGCCCAGGTAAGTCAACTTGAGCTCCTCGAGCAGGGCACAGACCAGCTGCTGACTCCGCTCCAGCACCGGCCCATGTTCAAGGGCCTCGGCCAGCTCGTCCCAGAAGCGATCAACGCAGTCACGCAACAGATCGATCTGGCGGTTGTCCTGCTGCTGCAGCCGGGACCCTGCTCCACGCGAGAGCTCCATCAGGCTGTCCACCAGCCCGGCGGCCAGCTGCTGGGTGAGTTCCTTTTCCACCTGCATCAACAGTTGGAGCTGGCGCAGCCCGGGTGGTACCACCATCGACTGCAGGGACTGCTGGAGCGCATGGGCCAGAACCGCCTGCAGCTGGGGTGCCATCCGGGGGCCCACCTGGCTGAGCAGCAGTGGACCCCAGATGCGTGTCAGTTCCACCAGCTCACGCTCGTCGTTGATCGACACGGTCTGATGGCTGCGAAGGCGACGGATCCGCTCAGGCCACTGGGGAGAGCGGATCACCCCCTGGGCGCCGTCCATCAGCTGCAGGGCCAGCACCTCGAACAGCTCCACCGCCAGCAGGGCGACCACCGCGCGGCTGACCACCGCCCGCAGTGGTTCCATGTTCACCAGGCCACTGGTCTGGAGACGCTCCACCACCGGAATCAGGCGCAGCCAGCGCCAGAACGGCATCAACAGGGGAAGATCGGTCCATCGACGCAGAAGGGCATCACCCCAGCTCAGGCCAGGAAGCCGGCGACGCAGGCGTGCGGCCCGCAACAGGATGTCCGCCAGGAAGACGCTCTGGAACAGCAACAGATCGATGCGCCAGAAGTCGTCGGTGGGACGGCCGTTCTCGTCGATCGATCGCCAGTAGTTGGTGGCCACCAGTGGCAACACCTGTTGCTGCCAGAAGCGCCGCTCCTCGTTCCAGGACTGGCGCTTCAGCCACTCGTCACCGAGAAGCTTTTCAGCCGATTGCTTGGCTGAATCCAGGTCGGCCCTCTCCCGCAGGCGGTTCTTGATTTTCTCCAGGGTTCCGGAGTTCCCCGAGGCCAGAAAAGGGTTGTCATCGATCATCGCCCTTGTCATCGCAACCTGCCGCTCCCGCAGGTCGCCAGCCGGGGAGCCCGCCAGCAGGGCACGATCCATCCGATCGAAGGCATCCAGGTAGGCCTGGGTCTCTCGGTGGGGCTCGATTCCCTTGACCGGGTCGTAGAGCGGGGTGATATCGGGGAGAAAGCCGAGCCGCAGCACCAGTGGGGCCGAGGGCAGCGGATAGAGATTTCGCTGCAGCCAGAAGGTGCGCAGGGGCACGTAGCTGATGTCGAAGCAGACCCAGAGCAGGTTGAACGTGGCCCAGAGCGCCACGAACTGATCCCAGCGGTGTCCAAGGCGGTTGCTGGCCACCGATGACCTCAGATGCCAGCGCGGCCGAACCATGGAGAACAGCGTCGATCGAACCAGGGTAGGCAGCAGAACTCCCCCGCTCCGGAGCCCTAAGGTGGCCGGCTCCAGCCGGCACACGACAGGCTGGAGACCGCTTCCCCAGCAGGAGACCATTGAGCGCCGAGGACTCCCCTTCACCCACGACACCAGCGGGGACACCTGATTCCGACCAGGGCCACGCCGGGCAGCGCACCGAAAGTTCCTGGGCGTTCTGGCGCAGCGTGCTGCTCACCCTGGCGGTGGCCCTGGGGATTCGCCAGTTTCTGTTGGAGGCCCGCTTCATCCCGTCCGGATCGATGCTGCCCGGCCTGCAGATCCAGGACCGCCTGCTGGTGGAGAAGATCAGCTTCCGCAGCCGAGCACCCAGGCGGGGAGAAATCGTTGTCTTCCACTCCCCCTTTCACTTCGATCCCGCCCTGCAGGCGAATCAGAGCTCCGGTCCGCTGAGCTGTCTGCTGGTGAACCTTCCCCTGATCGGCTCGATCCCCGGCCTGCAGCAGCCCGCCTGCGATGCCTACATCAAGCGGGTGGTGGCGATCCCCGGCGACCGGGTGGTGGTCAACCCGCGCGGTCAGGTGAGCATCAACGGCCAGGCAGTCAGCGAGCCCTACGTCAGCAACCTCTGCCCGATCGACAGCCAGGGAATCGGTCCCTGCCGCACCCTCGACACCGTGGTGCCCCCGGGGGCCGTGCTGGTCCTCGGAGACAACCGCGCCAACAGCTGGGACGGACGGTTCTGGCCCGGTGGTGCGTTCCTGCCCCAGAAGGAGATCATCGGTCGGGCCTTCTACCGGTTCTGGCCTCTCGACCGCACGGGCCCCCTGGGGGACCCGGATCCCCTCAGCGAGGCCCCAGCCAAAGTCGGGGCAGCAACCCCGTCGCCAGCACCCGCCCCCTGAGCCGCAGGCCCCCACAGGGCTGATTGGCCCCTTTGGAGGCATAGCCATCCGCGCTGGGAGTCCACTCCTGGTCGGGGTCGAACAGGATCCATCGCCTGGAGCCCACATCAAGCCTGGGCGCCTCCAGGTCGAGCACCCGCGCAGGTCCCCAGCACAGGGCCCGCCAGAGCTGCGCCGGGCTCCAGCCCTGATCGCGAACCAACTGCTGCCACAGCAGCGGTAAGACGTAGCGATGGCCAGCCAGACCAGGACGACGCTGGTCGAGAGGCAGAAGCTGTTCCTCTGGATCCAGCGGTTGATGGTTCACCGCTACTGCGCTGATCACTCCATCGGAGAGGGCCGCCACCAGGGCGCGGCGATCATCCGGTGTGCCGAGGGACGGCACCAGTCGCCATCCCTCGGCCACGGGATCGAGGCTGCCGCTGTCGGTCACCAGGTGCCACCAGCAGACCGTGGCCAACGGGGCGGGATCAGCAGCCCGCAGCAGCTTCACCCCGGCGGCGGTCGAGACGTTCGCCAGTCTCAGCCGCACCTGCGGCAGGGAGGCCGCCAGCGTCAGAAGGCTCTGCAATGGAATGATTTCACTCAGCGCCGGATCAAGGGGCCAGCCGGCCCGCAGAGCCTCGACCCCCTCGCGCACGAAGCCGCCCCGATCAAGACTGGCGTCACGCGGTGCCAGCAGAACCGGTCGGTCACCGCTTTCGCCGATACTCAACCCTCGCTCCACCAGGGCCAGGGGGGGTAGATCTCCCTCCTCCGCCAGCCCGATCGCGCCGGCCGCCAGCAGATCGGCATGGGCGGAGAGATCCACTCCTCGGCCGGAGAGGCTGAACCCACCCCAGAGCGGCAGCTCGAAGGGGGGCGGCGCAGCCAGGCGGAGGCACTCGGGGCGATCGCGCCAGTTGCGGGCTCTAGGCAGCAGTGCAACCGTGCCATAGCCAGCCGCTGCGGCTGAACGGATCAGGCTCTCGAGGGTTTCGGCGCGTCCGTCTTCAGGCTCCTCCAGAACGCTGTGGGGATCCACCAAGGCAGGGGCCAGCAGCCAGGAGCCGCCGGGCCGTGCCGTCAGGCCCAGCGCCCTGGCCCCCTCCAGGGCGCTGGAGCCGATCGCCGAAATCACCCCGTCCTCGAGCAGCACATCGCTGCGTTCAAGCGGTTGATCAGACCCCTGCAGCAGCTGGATGTCCTGCAGCAGGAGTGTCGTCATCAGAGAGCGCCTGCGGCGGTGCGGTCGATCACCCCCCCCAGATGGGTGGTGAGGTTCAAGCAGGTGACCACCGGCAGCCTCCCGCTGCTGGCCTGAGGCGGCCAGTCGATCACGCTGACCCCGCCATTGCCCTGTTTGACCATCCAGATGTCGGCAGGGGAGAGGCCCAGCAGAGCGCAGAGGATCGTCTTGTTGACGGCATCGTGGGCCACCACAAGGGCGGTCTCCTCAGCCTCCAGGCCCTCGGCGATGGCTCTCCAGCAGGCCAGCGCGCGATCCCAGACCTGCTGAAGGTTCTCGCCATCGGGCATCTGCACGGTGTGGGGCGCCTGCTTCCACTGCAGCAGCAGCTCCCCCCACTGCTCGGTGATCTCCTGCTCCAGGCGACCCTCCCACTGGCCGTGGCCGATCTCCACCAGGCCCTCCCGGCTGCTGAGGGGCACCTCGGGGTGGGCGGTGAGGATCGCTTCGGCGGTCTGCCTTGGTCTTGCCATCGAGCTGGTGAAGGCCCGCTGGATCGGCACGTCCCTGAGGAACTCGGCCGCTGAGCTGGCCTGGGCCTGGCCATGGGCATTGAGGGGGATATCGATCTGCCCCTGGAAGCGGCCCTGGCGGTTCCAGTCGGTTTCGCCGTGGCGCACCAGCAGCAGGCGCGCGCCTGCTCCTTTCGGCGGCAGACCATGGCCGAGGTGCGCCGTGACATTGAGCGATTCGATCTGCACCTGAAGGCCAGCATCGGGCAGGGGCAGCAGGTTGAACACCGAGAGCGACGCATTGTCGAGCCGGAGGCCCTGAAAGCGGCTGGCGGGCAGCCCCAGCAATTGCAGCACCAGGCAGCGCAGGATGGCGCTGTGGGCCACCACCAGCACGGTGGCTGAGGTCTGCTGGTCGGAGGCCTGAAGATGCTTGCGTTCCAGGCGATCCAGCCAGCGGCGGGCCTGGTCCATCAGCTCCGGGATCGGCCTGAACCGGGTGCCGTCGGGACGCTCCAGCTCCAGGCATTCGGGAGCCTCCCTCCAGAGGCGGTAGGCGTCGGGAAAGCGCTCCTCCACCTCCACCCCCCGAAGGCCACACCAGGGGGAGAGATCCACCTCCAGCAGGTCGTCATCGAGCGTGGCGGTGAGTCCGCCCCCCTGGGCCTCCAGCAGATGGGCGGCGGTGGCGGTGGCGCGGCTGAGCGGTGAGCTGTAGGCCGCATCGATCTGGAGGTCCGCCAGTGCCGCGCCGGTGAGGCGTGCCTGTCGCGTCCCCTCCTCGG
Source organism: Synechococcus sp. CS-205 (assembly GCF_025128255.1). NCBI lineage: Bacteria > Bacillati > Cyanobacteriota > Cyanophyceae > Synechococcales > Synechococcaceae > Synechococcus > Synechococcus sp. CS-205. The sequence goes on along the minus strand of NZ_JAHLZB010000012.1, from coordinate 29,985 downwards.
TGAGGGAGGAGAGATCGTCCCGGCCCTGAATGCGGCGTTCACTGTTGAAGCTGCTGAGTCCATGACGGACGAGCAGAAGCCGAAGGGGCACGGGGTCTGGAGCCGGAAGCGCCGCCATCGTATTGGGAGGGAACCCTGGTCGTCCCGTGGCGAGACTCCGGCTCGGGGGAGAATCGGGCGATCGGGAGGAGTCGGGGTGGCAGCAGCAGGGCGTGGGCGGGCTGGGTCCCTGAAGGTGGGCCTGGCGATGGTCAGCCTTGTGCTGAGCCTGCTGCTCTGGCTCAATGGGCTGCTGGAGAGTCTGGATCGTCCCTCCGTGGGCAACGACCTGACCCGGCGGCAACTGGAGCTGAGTGCGTTGGCGGCCCCTGCGGTGCCTCCGTCGCTCAGGCCGATCCTGGTGGGCGAGGATCCGGAAGCTCTCCTGCTGGCCGAACTGATTCGCCAGGCCGAAAGCGGCGACGACAGCACGGCCGCGTCCGAGGCCTCCAAGGCCGCCGGGGAGCAGGAAGCCCGGCTGACCCAGCTGGAGCGAGCGCTTCTGCACCTGCGTCAGGGCCAGGTGGCGGCCGCCCGTCCACTGCTGCTGAAACTGCAACAACAGGCCCCAGCTCAGGATCAGGCCTTGATCGAGCAGCTGTTGCGGCTGCCCCAGCCCGAACGTGCGCCCAGTGGTTCCGCGCAGTCTGTGGCTGAGGACCCTCTGCTGAGCCGGCTCGGCTGTCAGGTGCTGGGGGGCGGCAGCAACTGCTCCGAGCCGGACGCCGAGCGGCGGGCCCTTCTTCAGCTGATTGGAATCTCTCTGCTGCCCGCCCTTGCGCTGCTGGCGGGGGTGGCGCTGCTGTTGCGGGAGGTCTGGTTGCGCTGGCGCGGCAAGCAGGCGCCCCTGCCCCAGTTGCTCGGTCCCGACCTGGGTGTGATCGATGTGGTGCTGCTGATCGCCGGAGGGTTCGTCCTGCTCGGGGAAGTGCTCACCCCGGTGCTGCTGGCGCCCCTTCTGGGCTCCGCCCTGACGGCCCTGGCGATCAAACCTCCCCTGGCCGATGGAATCACGGTGCTGACGATGTACCTCGGCCTGATGACCGCACCGTTGTTGATCCTCGCTCTGCTGCTGCGGGGCCTGGGGGAGGCTCCAGCCGAGGGCTGGCTGCAGTTCCGCTGGCGGCCGGTGGCGTCGGGCCTGCGCAAAGCCTTGAAGTACCTGCTGATCGTGCTCCCCCTGGTGAGCCTGGTGGGCTGGCTGCAGCAGCTCCTGTGGAGTGATGCCGGTGGCAGCAATCCTCTGCTGGAGCTTGTGCTGCGCAGCGACAGCGGCCTCACTCTGGCCTGCTTCGGATTCACGGCGATCGTGCTGGCACCTCTGTTCGAGGAAACCATCTTCCGTGGGGTGCTGCTGCCGGTGGTGGGGCGGGAGTTGGGGCCCCTGCAGGCGGTGTTGATCAGCAGCACGGTTTTCGGCATCGCCCACCTCAGCCTCGGGGAATTCCCCGCCCTGTTCACCCTGGGGCTTGGACTGGGCTGGCTGCGCCTGAGCAGTGGTCGCCTGAGCGCGTGTGTGGGTCTGCATGCCCTCTGGAACGCACTCACCTTCACCAACCTGCTCCTGCTGGCCCGCTGATCGATGGCTTGCTGCCCCTTGCGCCCCATGGTTCACTTGCGAAGATTCGTCAGGTTCCGGTGGTCGCCGTTCCGTCGCCCCAGCCCTTCTTCAGGACCCGCCGTTCGCTCGAGCTGATCCAGGGCTCCTTCTCTGCCCGTCGCATGGTGCGTCAGGCCCCCTGGCTGGCGGGGCTGCACAGGGTTTCCGATGGTCTGCTGGTGGCGCTCGGAGTGTCGATGGTCGGGCTCACCGCGCTCACGCTTCACTGGCAGGGGCAATGGACCCGCAGCTTCGAGCGGCTGGAGTCCACTCAGGTCCTGGAGCACCGCCTGCTGGAATCCACAGCCGTGCTGGAGCAGCACCATCTGGCCATGGCCCGCCGTCCTGGCCTGCTGGTGCCCACCAGCCTTCAGCGCCTGATCCACCTGCCCTCACCCAGCGCCAGTGCCTCGGGACCCGAGCCCACGGCCACCCCTGCTCGGCCGGCCGCGACTCCCTTCAGCATTCAGTCGCTCGATCCCCGGGGAATCGGCCTTGACCTGCGCAGTGTCAGTCTTGATCCCAAGACCGTCCAGGCCGGGTATTGAGGGTGGTGCGTCGCTCCGCCAAGGCCTCCTCTCCCATTCCGCTCCATGGAGACGGACGGATCCCTCCGCAGCTGGACTCTCAGCGCTCCGGCCGTCGCAGGGTGATCCAGCTTCAGCCGGTTCCTGCTGGGCGGCTTCTCACCGTCTATCTCACCCTCTGCCTGGCCTTGGTGGGTCTGGCCGGCCGAATGGCCTGGTTGCAGGTCAAGGAAGGCGATCGCCTTCAGCAGCGCGCCAGGGCGATCCAGACCCAGAAGACCAAGCCGATCGGCAAGCGCCGCCCGATCGTCGATCGTCGCGGGCGACTGGTCGCCCTTGATGAGGAACGGTTCACCCTCTGGGCCCATCCCCGCTACTTCAATTTCCCCGGGGATGATCCAAACCTGATCCGCACCAGCTCCGAGACCGCCGAGAAGCTGGCCGAGGTGCTGCAGGTGCCTGCGCCCGATCTGATGCGAACCATCGGCGGCCGCAAATCCGGGGTGAAGCTGGTCACCGATCTCGATCCAGAAACCGCCCGCCGCCTTCGGGAGCTTGGAATCAGCGGGCTCGACCTTGAGCCCTATCCCCAGCGGATCTACCCCCAGGCTCAGCTGTTCGCCAATGTGGTCGGCTTCCTCAACCTGGAGCGGGTCGCTCAGGCTGGCCTGGAGCAGAGCCGTGACAAGGACCTGCGTCGCCAGGAAAGTGTTCGTCAGATGCGCCGAGGGGCGGATGGCACGCCCCTCCCCGATGGGTTGCAGGCCGGAGTTCTCTACACCGACGATCTGCGCCTGCAGCTCACCCTCGACTCCCGCCTGCAGCAGGTGGCCCAGCAGGCCTTGGCCAAACAGCTGAAGCAGTGGAAGGCCAAGCGGGGATCCGCCATGGTGATGGATGTGCGCAATGGCGAGATGCTGGCGCTCACCTCGAGCCCCAGTTACGACCCGAACAACTTCTGGAAATTCTCCCCAGGACTGTTCCGGGAATGGTCGGTGCAGGATCTCTACGAGCCAGGCTCCACCTTCAAGCCGATCAACCTGGCGATCGCCCTGCAGGAGAAGGCCATCAAGCCCAACGGCACCGTCAATGACGTGGGACAGCTCACGATCGGAGGCTGGCCGATCTTCAACCACGATCGACGGGCCAACGGCATCCTCGATTTCGCCACCGTCCTTCAGGTCTCGAGCAACGTGGCCATGGTGCAGGCCATGCGGCTGCTCAAGCCCTCCACCTACTGGGAGTGGATGCGCCGCATCGGCATCGACACCATCCCCGACACCGACCTGCCCGGAGCCGTGGCCGGCGAGCTCAAGACCCGTGAGCAGTTCACCACCCAGCCGATCGAGCCCGCCACCGCCGCCTTCGGCCAGGGCTTCTCTCTCACGCCCCTGAAGCTTCTGCAACTGCACGCCATGCTGGCCAACGGCGGGAAGCTGGTGAGCCCCCACATCACCCGTGGCCTGCGCTCCGGCGACAGCCTGGCCCCAGCCCCTGCCGCCCGAGGTCTGCCGTTGATGGAACCTGCCGTCACCAAGCAGGTGATGGCCTGGCTGGAAACCGTGGTGGAGAAGGGCAGCGGCAAGGGCGTTCAGGTCGACGGATACCGCATCGGCGGCAAGACAGGCACCGCCCAGAAGGCCCGCAATGGGGTCTACATTCCGGGTGCACGAATCACCAGTTTCGTGGCCCATCTGCCGATCGACGATCCCCGCTACGTGGTGCTGGTGGTGGTGGACGAACCCCAGGGGGGCAACGCCTATGGCTCCACGGTGGCTGTTCCGGCGGCCAAGGAGATCATCGAAGCCCTGCTCGTGCTCGAGAAAGTGCCACCCAGCAGCGGCAAGCCAAAAGCTGCTCAGCCAACGGTGCGGGGTTGAGGACTCACGGGCTGGGCCCGGCTGTGCCTGGCTAGCCTCCAGCCCAGATGCTGATGCATGGAGACATGCCCAACCTGCTCGATCAACTCTCTGCCATGACGGTGGTCGTTGCCGACACCGGTGAACTGGAAGCGATCAAGCAGTTCACCCCCCGCGACGCCACCACCAATCCTTCCCTGATCCTGGCGGCCGCCCAGATTCCGCTGTATCAGAGGTTGATCGATGAGTCCCTCAAGGCGTCCAGGCAGGTGATCGGTGCAGCGGCACCCGCTGAGGAGGTGGTGCTCGAAGCCCTCGATGAAATCTGTGTGACCTTCGGCAAGGAGATTCTCCAGATCGTGCCCGGGCGGGTCTCCACCGAGGTGGACGCCAGGCTCAGCTTCGACACCGAGGCCACCATCGAGAAGGCCCGCAAACTCATCGGTCTCTATGAGCAGGTCGGCATCGGCAAGGAGCGCGTGCTGATCAAGATCGCTTCCACCTGGGAGGGAATCAAGGCTGCTGAAGCGCTGGAGAAAGAGGGGATCCACTGCAATCTCACCCTGCTGTTCAGCTTCACCCAGGCCGTGGCCTGCGCCGAGGCCGGTGTCACCCTGATCTCCCCATTCGTTGGTCGTATCCTTGATTGGTACAAGCATGACACCGGCCGCGAGCACTACCCAGGCCCTGAAGATCCCGGCGTGATCTCCGTCACCAAGATCTTCAACTACTACAAAACATACGGATATCGCACCGAAGTGATGGGGGCGAGCTTCCGAAACATCGAAGAGATCATCGAGCTGGCTGGTTGTGATCTGCTCACGATTTCACCCAAGCTTCTGGATCAGTTGCGCCGCACCGAAGCCCCTTTGCCGCGCAAGCTCGATCCAGGCAACCCGGCGGCCACCGAGGCGCAATTCAGCCTGGAGTTCAGCGACTTCAATGCCGCCATGGCCGCCGATCGCATGGCTACCGAAAAGCTCGATGAGGGCATCCGCGGCTTCAGCAAGGCCATCGAGACCCTCGAGGCCCAGCTGGCCCATCGGCTGGCCGAGCTGGAAGGCGAGGCCGCCTTTGCCCATGCCGCCCAGGAAATCTTCCTGCTCAACGACATGGATGGCGATGGCTGCATCACCCGCGAGGAATGGCTGGGCAGCGATGCGGTCTTCGACGCCCTCGACACCGATCACGACGGCAGGCTGGTCCCCGAAGACGTCCGCGGCGGCCTTGGTGCGCCCCTGGCCCTCTCCGCCGTCGGCGCCTGAGCTGCAGACTGGCTGCACAACCGAGGCCAGAATCCGTGAATGCCCTCGACACCCTGCGTTCCCTCGCCAGCCAGGGAGAGGTGCGCGAATATGAGGTCGGCGATCTGATCTTCAGGGCCGGCGAATCAGGCGATTGCATGTTCGGCCTGCTGCAGGGCAGCGTCCAGCTGAGCTGGAACGGTGACGCCGGCCACGAGGAGATCAGGGAGGGTGATGTCTTCGGTGCCGGTGCCCTGGTCACCCCAGATCACCGCCGTTACGGCAATGCCAGGGCCATCACACCCTGCAGGATCCTGGTGATGAACCGGGAGAAATTCCTTTTTGCCGTTCAGGAATCACCGATGTTCGCCATTGAACTGCTCAGCTCGATCGATCAACGTCTGCGGCAGCTCAAGGACTGCCTGCGTTAGCCCTGACCCCGGCTGAACATCAGGCGGCGGATCACCCGCTGGGCGATGTCGCCATAGCCCATTTCTCCGGAAAGGATCTGGGCGATGCGGCGGGGTGCCGTAGGGCGTTTCACCCCCAGTTGATACCCCACCCTGGGCAGCCTGTAGAACACCTGGGCAATGCGTCGGCCCCAGGCCATCGACTGCCCCCATTCCGTACGCAGACTGTCGCTGTAGCCCGCCAAAGCCTTGGTCTCACCACCCAGCCAGCGGTCGAGGGCCTCAGCGGCCCTGGTGCCGCTGAGCAGAGCGGGGCGCAGTCCCTCCGCCAGGAAAGGATCCACCAGCGAGGCCGCATCCCCCACCACCACGGCCCCGGCCTCATGGTGGAGCCGGTGATGGCCATCCCAGACCCGCAAGGGGCAGACCCGTCGCTCACCACTGCCCGGAGGGAGCCCGAAACTGGGCAGCAGGCGCGCCAGCACGGCTTCGGCCTCCAGAGGCTCGCGGCCGATGAAGCTGCCCACACCGATGCTGAGGCCCCCCTGGCGAGGGAAGGCCCAGCTGAAGCCATGGCGGACCAGACCGAATTCGAAATGAGCCGTATCGGGCTCGAGCACCTCACCCTCCACCTCCACCGACACGGCCGAGGCGAAGCGGGGCTGGGGTGATCCCAGGCCCAGGGGATGGGTGAATGCCGAGCTGGCCCCATCGGCAATCACCACGGCTCTGGCGCTGAGCTGGGCTCCACCGACGGTGTGAACGCGCCAGTGATTGCCTTCCCGCTTGATCGCCTCCACGGCGGTGGCCTCGAGCAGATCGGTCCCGCAGGCCACAGCCTGCTCCGCCAGGAACTGATCCAGGCGTGAGCGGCGCACGATCCAGAAGGGCGCTTCCCCCGGCAGTTCCGCCATCACCGGATCGTCCAGGCACCAGGTGAAGCGCACCTTGGTGATCACCCGATCGACCGCCGGGGTGAGATCAAAAGGAAACAGTCGCTGCACGGACGCCGCCATGCCGCCTCCACAGGGCTTGGGCCGGGGCAGGCGGCCAGCCTCCAGCAACCGAACCCTCCGGCCTCTGGCCGCCAGGTGATAGGCCGCAGCCGCCCCGGCCGCCCCGGCGCCCACCACGATCACATCGGTGTCGGTGGACGACTCTGCAGCGGCCACGCTCACACCTTGAGGATGTCGGCTTCCTTCTCCGCGAGACTCTTCTCCAGTTCGGCGACGAAGCGGTCGGTCAGTTTCTGGACCTTGTCCTGCTCGTCGCGGCTCTGATCCTCGGAGAGCTCACCCTCCTTCTCCAGCTTCTTGACCTTGTCGATCGCGTCGCGGCGGATGTTGCGCAAGCCCACTTTGCCGTCTTCGGCATAGCGGGCGGCCAGTTTGCAGAACTCCTTGCGACGGTCGGCGGTGAGCGGGGGAATGTTGATACGGATCAGGCGTCCGTCGTTGTTGGGTGTCAGGCCGAGATCACTCATGGCGATGGCCTTCTCGATCGCCGGCATGGCGGCGGTGTCGAAGGGCTGGATCTGGATCGTCTGGGAATCGGGGGTGGAGAGGCTGGCCACCGACCGCAGCGGGGTCTCGGAGCCGTAGTACTCGATGGTGATCTTGTCGAGCAGGGAAGGGTTGGCACGACCGGTGCGGATGGTGTTGAAGGTGCGCTGGGTGGCTTCCAGCGACTTGCGCATGCTGGCTTCGAGGTCCATGGGTGCTATCGGGAGACTCCGGCTTCAGCCGGCGGGAAGAATGCGGGTGCCGATCGGCTCGCCGTCGATGGCGCGGCCGATGTTGCCGGGCCCGAACAGGTCGAAGACCACGATCGGGATGGCGTTGTCCTTGCAGAGGGCGATGGAGGTGCTGTCCATGACGGCCAGCTCACCGCTGAGCACATCCTGGAAGGTGAGCTGGTCGTAACGAACGGCGTCGGCGTGGTGGGCCGGGTCCTTGTCGTAGACACCATCCACCTTGGTGGCCTTGAGCACCACGTCGGCGCTGATCTCGGCGGCCCGCAGGGCTGCCGTGGTGTCGGTGGTGAAAAAGGGATTGCCGCAGCCGGCCCCGAACACCACCACCCGTCCCTTCTCCAGATGGCGAATGGCGCGGCGACGGATGTAGGGCTCAGCGATTTCCTGCATGGCGATGGCGGTCTGCACGCGGGTGGGGACTCCCTCCCGCTCCAGGGCGTCCTGCAGGGTGATGGCGTTCATCACCGTGGCCAGCATGCCCACGTAGTCGGCGGTGGCACGGTCCATGCCTGCCGAGGAACCCTTCAGACCCCGGAAGATGTTGCCTCCGCCCACCACGATGGCCAGCTGCTTGCCTGCGGTGACCACTGCTGACACATCGGCGGCGATGGCCTGGACGATGGCGGGATCGATGCCGTAGCCCTGCTCGCCCATCAGCGCTTCACCGCTGAGTTTGAGCAGAACGCGCTGGTAAGCCATCGGAATTCAGCGCACGCGGACCACAGTCGCCGGAACAGTAGCAAGCTCGGCCGCGAGCACTGAATCCCAGTTGCCAGGCTCAGAACTCGATGCCCGCCTGGGCTTTGACCCCCTGCTCGCGAAAGGGATGGCGCACCAGCCGCATCTCGGTGACCAGATCGGCGCGGTCCACCAGCCCCTGGGGTGCCCCCCGGCCCGTCAGGGCCACATGGGTGAAGGGAGGGCGACGGTCGAGGCCCTCGAGCACCTGATCCAGCTCCAGGTAGCCCAGCTTCAGGGCCACATTCACCTCATCGAGCACCACCAACCTGCGCTCGGGCTCCGCGAGATACCCCATCGACCGCTGCCAGGCCTGCTGAACCAGCTCCCGATCCCGCTCCCGGTCCTGGGTCTCCCAGGTGAAGCCCTCGCCGAGGGCATGCCAGGCCAGGTCGTCGCCGAACCGCTGCAGGGCCCGGGCTTCTCCCGGCTGCCATCCACCCTTGATGAACTGCACCACCGCCACGCTCTCGCCGTGCCCAAGCGTGCGCAGCACCAGGCCCAGGGCCGCGGTGGTCTTGCCCTTGCCGTCACCGGTGAACACCAGCACCAGGCCCTTCTCGAGGCTGCGCTCCCCCACCCGTTGCTGCTGCACCTCCCGGCGGCGCTTCATCCGTCGGCGGTAGGCCTCAGCGTCGCGCTCGGGAGCAAGGTCCCCGCCGGGGCCGAGCTCCGCAGCCACCTGATCGAGTTGATCGGACATGGGCGCTGAGCTCGAGAACCGGTCGTCACTCTGGCGTGCTGGCCCGCTCAGGGGGTCGGCCGAAGCCTGGCGAGGGCGGCATCCACGGCTTGCTGCTGGTCACGCCGGGTGATCCAGTGGTGGTAGGTGCGGGTGTGAATCGCCACCGAGTGGCCCATCATCCGCGCCGCCACCGTGTCGGGCAGGCCGATGTGGATCGTGCGCACGGCCCAGGCATGACGCAGGTCGTAGGGGGTGCAGGGCAGGTCGTAGCGACGGAACTGTTCCGCCACCCGTCGCCCCACCTGCTGAAGGGTGGTGCGCCTGAGATCGGTGCAGACGGCGGGAAGCAGTTCGCTGCGCTCCCCGAGCGGGGCCAGCTCGAAGCGATCCACCCACTCCGGCTGAAAGGGCCAGACCTGGTGCTCCCCCGTCTTCGTGGTGGGAAGCACCCGGATCACGCGATCCTCCCCCGGGGCCAGGGCTGATAGATCAGCGAAGAACACCTCGTGATTGCGCAGTCCGTAGGTGGCCATCAGGCCGTAAACCATGCGCCAGCGTGGGTTGGGAATGCGCTCCACCCACTCCAGCAGCTGGGCATCGCTGGGCAGGCGCCGGTACTGGGCCTGGTGCAGGCCGTAGCCGGAGGCTCGCTCGCGCCAATCTTCCGGCAGGGGAAGCTCCAGCTGCCGGGCCAGGGCGGCCAGAGCCGTGCCGCACTGCTGACGGCTGCGACTGGCGGGGGGATAGGCCTCCAGCACCTGCACCAGCAGAGCGCTGGTCAGGGGTTCCCCCTGCTCCAGCAGGACACGGAGCCTGCGCACATAGGGCTGATAGGCCGCGGTCCAGGTGGTGCGACTGCCGGCCGGATTGCGGCGGCGGCGGGGGTCGGCGAAGAAAGCCCCTTCAAAGGCCTTGAGCCGCTCCAGCCCCGAGGTCGATCCTTGGGCGCGACCCCAGTCGCTCCAGTCAAAACGCTTCTGGCGCAGGGCCTGGCTCACCCGTTTCAACTCACGGCGGGCCTGGATCAGCCCGCTGGAGGTGGCCTCAAGGCCAAGGCTCAGGCGCTGCACCCGCTGGGGACCGCCCCGTGGGCAGGGAAGGGGTCCGCGCAGGGCCAGACGCCCACCCCGCCGCTCCAGCCGCAGGGCGAGGCCACTGGCCGCCAAGCGGTCGTTCTCCTGGCGCAGCTCGGTGTCGATCGCGGCGAGGGTTGGAGTCAGAGCGGTTCCGGCCTGGGGTGGGGTGGCAGCGTTGGCTTGGCCTCCGCCGCAGCGAAGAGTCGGCCGACCTTATCGATCGCCGCCTGCTGCCGCCAGGGGGCAGCAGCAGGGTTACGCTCTGAGCCAATCGGCGGAACACTTCGGGTATGGCCAGGGTCGGCGTTTTGTTGCTGAACCTCGGCGGGCCTGAGCGCATCGAAGATGTTGGGCCTTTTCTCTACAACCTGTTCGCTGATCCGGAGATCATCCGGCTGCCGACCCCGTTGCTGCAGAAGCCTCTGGCCTGGTTGATCAGCACCCTGCGCAGCAGCAAGTCCAAGGAGGCGTACCGCGCCATCGGCGGCGGCTCACCCCTGCGCCGCATCACCGAGCAGCAGGCTCGCGAGCTGCAGAGTGAACTGCGCCAGCGGGGGGTCCAAGCCACCACCTATGTGGCGATGCGCTACTGGCATCCCTTCACGGAATCAGCCGTGGGTGACATCAAAGCGGATGGCGTCGATGAGGTGGTGGTGCTGCCGCTTTATCCCCATTTCTCGATCAGCACCAGCGGTTCGAGCTTCCGGGAGCTGCAACGCCTGCGCCAGGCCGATCCTTCCTTCAGCAGGTTGCCCATCCGCTGCATCCGCAGCTGGTATGACCATCCGGGTTATGTGCTGGCCATGGCGGAGCTGATCGCCGCTGGCGTGCGCAGCTGCGAGGATCCCGGCTCCGCCCATGTCTTCTTCAGCGCCCATGGGGTGCCGAAGAGCTATGTGGAGGAAGCCGGTGATCCCTATCAACAGGAGATCGAAGCGTGCTCCAGGCTGGTGATGGGCAAGTTGGAAGAGCTGCTCGGCCATGACAACCCCTACACCCTGGCGTACCAGAGCCGGGTAGGCCCGGTGGAATGGCTCAAGCCCTACACCGACGAAGCCCTGGTGCGGCTCGGGGAGGAGGGCGTGAAGGAGTTGGTCGTGGTGCCGATCAGTTTCGTGAGCGAGCACATCGAAACCCTCGAGGAAATCGACATCGAGTACCGGGAGATCGCCACGGAAGCCGGAATCAGCAACTTCGTGCGCGTCCCCGCGCTTGACACCTACCCAACCTTCATCAAGGGACTGGCCGACCTGGTGCAGCAGGCCCAGGCCGGACCCGAGGTGAATCTCGACCAGGCCGCCGCCCTGCCCACCCAGGTCAAGCTCTATCCCCAGGACAAATGGGCCTGGGGCTGGAACAACAGTTCCGAAGTCTGGAACGGTCGGTTGGCCATGCTCGGCTTCTCGGCCTTCCTCCTGGAGCTGCTGAGTGGACGCGGACCGCTCCATGCCCTCGGCCTGCTCTAGACGATGCGGCGTCGCCGCTGGACTTCTGGGGCTGCAGCTGAGCCTGGCGCTGTTCCCGCCTGCCCGCTCGGAGCTTCGCTGGGCCCGAGGTGTGTTCCCGATCGTGCACTTTGCCGGCTTCACCAGCCATTTCGGCCGCCGCACGGGCCCGGGCGGTGGTGCGGAACTGCACTCCGGCCTCGACATCGCCGCACCCCTGGGTTCCCCGATCCGCAACTGGTGGACCGGTGTGGTGTCCGATGTCTTCCGCGACGGCGGTTGCGGGGTGGGGGTGGAGATCCGCTCAGGCCCCTACGAGCATGTGTATTGCCACCTGGCGGGAGAGGTGCGAGCTGGCGCCTACGCCAGTGGACCGGTGCTGCTGCGCCCTGGTCAGGCGGTGAGAGCAGGCCAGCTGATCGGCCACGTGGGCCTGAGCGGACGTACCACGGGCCCCCACCTTCACTGGGGGATCCGCTACCGGGGGACCTGGCTCGATCCAGGGCTGATCCTGAGGGCCATGGTGCGTGGCCGACGGCTGCAGCCACGGTCCTCGCAACAGTTCTCCCATCGCCGGAAGTGAGCTCCTACGCTGACGGTCTCCCGTTGCGTGTGTTGCCCGCCACCGTGACCCCCGTGACATCCACCGCAGCCAGTCCAGCAGCCAGCCCGGCCACCGGCGCGGCCAGCTCCCTGATCCAGGCCGAGGCATCAGCCCAGCAGGTTCCCGGACGCCTGTCTGGGGCCGATGCCCTGATGGACGCCCTCCATCGCCATGGGGTCACCGATGTGTTCGGATACCCGGGAGGAGCGATCCTGCCGATCTACGACGCCCTGCACAAGGCTGAGAGCCGGGGCTGGCTGAAGCACGTGCTTGTGCGTCATGAGCAGGGTGGCAGCCACGCTGCCGACGCCTACGCCCGCGCCACCGGCCGGGTGGGGGTGTGCTTCGGCACCTCCGGTCCCGGTGCCACGAATCTGGTCACCGGCATCGCCACGGCCCAGATGGATTCGGTGCCGATGGTGGTGATCACTGGGCAGGTGCCCCGGGCCGCCATCGGCACCGACGCCTTCCAGGAAACCGACATCTTCGGCATCACCCTGCCGATCGTGAAACATTCCTGGGTGGTGCGCGACCCCGCCGACATCGGCCGGATCGTGGCCGAGGCCTTTCTGATCGCCTCCACGGGGCGTCCCGGTCCGGTGCTGATCGATGTCCCCAAAGACGTGGGGCTCGAAGAATTTGACTACACCCCCGTGGAGCCGGGCACGGCCATCCCTGCCGGATATCGGCTGCCGGAGGGTCCCGCCCCTGAATCGATCGCCCGGGCGATCGAACTGATCCGTCAGTCACGACGTCCGCTTCTCTATGTGGGTGGAGGCGCCATCAGTTCCGGCGCCCACGCCTCCCTGATCGCCCTGGCCGAGCGCTTCCAGCTGCCGGTCACCACCACCTTGATGGGCAAGGGGGCCTTCGATGAACGCCATCCCCTGGCGGTGGGAATGCTGGGGATGCATGGCACGGCCTACGCCAACTTCGCCGTCACCGAGTGTGATCTGCTGATCGCGGCCGGAGCCCGCTTCGACGATCGGGTCACCGGACGCCTCGACAGCTTCGCCCCCCGCGCCCAGGTGATCCACATCGATATCGATGCGGCTGAGGTGGGCAAGAACCGCTTGCCGGAGGTGCCGATCGTCTCGGATGTCCGCCTGGCCCTCGAGGCCCTGCTGAGCGCCTCGGAGGGCGAGAGCGGCAATGGACGCACCGGTCCCTGGCTCGAACGCATCGCCCGCTGGAAGCGCCACTACCCCTTGGTGATTCCCTCCCCGGAGGGCGCCATCGCCCCCCAGGAGGTGGTGCTCGCCCTGCGCGATCTGGCTCCCGATGCCTTCATCACCACCGACGTGGGTCAGCATCAGATGTGGGCCGCCCAGTATCTGAACAACCCACCGCGGCACTGGATCAGCAGCAGCGGCCTCGGCACCATGGGTTTCGGCATGCCGGCGGCCATGGGTGTGCAGGTGGCCTTCCCCGACGACCAGGTGATCTGCGTGGCTGGCGATGCCAGCATCCTGATGAACATTCAGGAACTGGGCACCCTCTCCCAATACGACCTGCCCGTGAAGGTGGTGATCCTCAACAACGGTTGGCAGGGGATGGTGAGGCAGTGGCAGGAAAGTTTCTACGGCGAGCGCTATTCCGCCTCGGAGATGACCCGCGGCATGCCCGATTTCCCGCGGCTGGCCGAAGCCTTCGGCGTCAGGGGGGTGGGGATCAGCGAGCGAGCCGGTTTCCGCGACCAGCTGAGCGAGGCCCTGGCCCATCCGGGTCCCGTCCTGATCGATGTGCGGGTGCGCCGCGATGAGAACTGTTATCCGATGGTGCCCCCCGGTGCCAGTAACGCCCAGATGGTGGGTCTCCCCACCCATCCGGAGCTGGCGATCGACACCACCCGTCAGTGTGGGTCCTGCGGCTTCAGTACCGAAAGCGCCCATCTGTTCTGTCCCAGCTGCGGCGCGAAGCTCTGAGCCCTCTCTCCCTCCTGCTCAGCTTCACCCTGGCCATGGGCCTGCTGCTCAACCCTTGGGCCTGCCCACCGGCGGCTGCAGCCGAAGTGTTGCAGGTGCGCAGTGGTGTGCTGTTGCAGGTGGGCGATCAGAACCGCAGCTACCCGGTGCAGCTCGGCTGCATCAGCGTGACCCCGGAGCACGCAGACGCCGCCGAAGACTGGCTCCGCCAGGAGCTGCCCCGCCGCACCCGTGTGAATCTGCGCCCACTGGACTCCGCCGATGGGGTGCTGCTTGCCCGCGTTCAGGTGCTGCGAGAGGGTCTTGATCTGGGCTCAGGACTGATCGCTGCCGGCTTGGCCGAGCCCCTGCCCGCGTTGATTCTTCCCAGCGGCTGCCCATCCGTTGACCTGAAGCCCCAGCCCCAGCCCCAGCCCCAGTCGCCATGAGCCTGAATCGCACCGCCAAGGGGATCGTGCTGGTGCCCAGCCTCCTGCTGGGGGGGGCGTTTCTCAGCGCTGCCATCTGGCAGGGGGAGTCCCCTGGGTCCAATCGTCCCCTTGCCCTCGGCATCGGTGCGGTGCTGCTGGCCGGAGGGTTGCTCACTCAGCTGCTGCCGGATTCCGAGCCTGAGCGACCGCCTTCTGAAACACCAGGGCAGGACACCAGAGAGTCAACGTCGAGCTCTCACTGAGAGCCCGCAGCCGGTGATGCGCCCTCTCCGCGGGATTGCTGTTGCACCAAACGGAAATACTCCGGCGTCGGGTAGAAGGCGTAGATGTCGTTCTTCTGCTTGACGATCTGATCCATCACTGCAGTGAGATCAGCGGCCTGAACCGTGAGTTTGCTGCGATCGGGAATGCCCGCCATCGCTTTCTGCAGCGAGGCGTAATCAAAGAAAAAGAGTCCCCGCTCCCCCTGCTCCATCTTGACGGTGATCAGAGGCTTGGTGAAGAACACCGGCACCGAGAGCCCCTCCTGGATCGACTTCTGATCGAGGCCCTGCTTGCCCAGCAGGCTGCGGGCCTGGCTGAGGTTGGTTGAAGTGGGGATCACCGGAGAGAGCAGCTTGCGATCCTTCGACGACTTGTTGAGCTTCTGGACGAGTTCCAGTGCCACATTCATCGGCATCGGCAACACACCGGCCTTGACCGTTGGGTTGGCCTTCACAAACGCCGCCAGTTCCTGATTCGCCTTGGTTCGATCCAGATACAGGGGCAGCACCAAGGCCTTGTCCCGCTCCAGGGGCAGCGGGATTCCCTTGGCATCGGTGAGCAGGAAGACAGGGATCACCGCCAGCTTCTTCATGGCCTCCTGCTGGGGAATGGCCAGAGCCGGCAGTGGCAGCAGCAGACCTGGAAGGGTGATCCACCCGAAAGCGCAGCTTGCCAGCAGGCCGATCAGGCGGCCCCGGCGCGAAGGCCTCGGCTGTGGAGTGCGCCCTGGAGCGGTGAGGCTCTTCATGCGTCCCTCATTTTGGAACTCAAACCTAGGAACGAAGCTGCACGTAACCTCGCTGGGCTGGACGGTACAGGCCATGACCACTGGCGGGCTGGAAAGCGGGCCCCAACCTTCCCCACCGCGCGGGGCCCGAACGCCCCTCTGGAGTGTCGGCGTCGGTCTTGCCGCTGTGCTGGTGGGGGTGCAGAGCCTGGCGGCCACCACCCCCTTTCCGCAGCAGGTGCTGATGCTGCTCCCCAGCGAAGGGCTGCTGGCGGGCGTTGGAGATGGTTTGCGACGGGGGTACGGGCTGGCGATGGAGGAGACCCTCGCCTGCGGGGTGCAGCCGCCCAGTCTTGGCCTGGGCTGGCTTCCACCGGAACAGGATCCCGAAGCTCTGCTGGCGGGCATTCCGATGCCTGAGTTGTTGATCGCGCCGCCAGCCGTCAACCTGTTGCCCTTCGGTCGCCTGGCCCAGAGCCGGGGGGTGAACGTGCTGCTGCCGCTGCAACGGGGCTACTCACTGCAACGACTGCCCAGCCAGGTGGGCGCTGACAGGCTCTGGCCTGTGCTCCCCACCCGCAGCCTTGAGGCCGACCGGCTGGCCAGGGGCCTGCTGGAAGACGGCAATGGAAAGGTGATGGTGATCCATGACGGTGGTGCTGAGCAGGCCGCCCTGGCTGATCGGTTCGTGGAGACGATCGAAGGAGGGGGCGGCTGGACTGTGGGTCCCACCAACGAACCCGAGGCGATCATCAATCCCGAGCCCGAGCTGATGGACCAGCTGCGCGATGACGTGGGCTGGTACAACCCCGCCTCCCTGGTGGTGATGACGACACCCGACAGTCCCCTGGCCCAGGCCGTGGCCGACCTTGACCTGCCGGAGAACCTGACCCTGGTCTGGCCGTTTCCAGTTCGCCAGCCGCTGCCGTTGGCCCAGCTGGGTGTGGACTCCCTCAGCCGCGGTCCGGGCTGGGATCGCTTCGAGCTGGTGTTCGAGCAACGGTATGGCTACCCCCCCGGTCTGGTGGAAGCCGCCGGGTTTGATACCGGTCAACTGGTGGCGGTCTCCTCCCTTGCGGGGGAGAAGACCCGCTCCTGGTCACTTGACTGGCTGGATCCAAAGGCCAAGCCGCTCGATCTCTGCGACGCCCTCCAGGCCCGTCGTGCGGGTAAGCCGGTTGTCCTGAGGGGAGCAGCCAGCCGCCTTGACCTCACGCCGGGAACCCCCCCCGCCGGGGAATTGCGACTGACACCGCTGAAGGCGGACCCAGGCGCCAGCCGTACCTAGCCTGGGTTACTGCGCAACTCGATCGCCATGGGCCCCGATCCATTCCCGGCGGTGTCCACCGTGTCGAGACCACCGCTGCTGCGCCCCTTCGAGCAGGTGGGCATCGGTGCGATCGCTGAGGTGGGCGGCAAGAACGCCTCCCTGGGGGAAATGATTCGCGAGCTCACCAGCCAGGGGGTGAGGGTGCCCGGCGGTTTTGCCACCACCGCGGCCGCCTACCGCCTGTTTCTCCAGTCCAACGGCCTGGAGGGTCCCCTGCGCTCCATCCTCGCCGAACTCGACAGCGGCGACATAACGGCTCTCCAGAAGGCCGGCCAGGGTGCCCGGGATCTGATCCTGGGGGCCACCCTGCCGTCGGAGCTCGCCGATGCCGTGGCGGAGGCCTATGTCGAGCTGGGAGCAGGACCTGTGGCGGTTCGCTCCAGTGCCACCGCGGAGGATCTGCCTGATGCCAGTTTCGCTGGCCAGCAGGAGACCTACCTGAACGTGCGCGGAGAGGAGGATCTGCTGGCCGCCTGCCGGCGCTGCTACGCCTCCCTGTTCACCGATCGGGCCATTTCCTACCGCCAGATCAACGGCTTCGATCACCTGGAAGTGGCCCTCTCGATCGGGGTGCAGCGGATGGTGCGCTCCGACCTGGGCTCCGCTGGCGTGATGTTCACGCTCGACACCGAAACCGGCTTCCGCAACGCCGTGCTGCTCAACGCGGCCTACGGCCTGGGCGAGAACGTGGTTCAGGGCTCCGTCAACCCCGACGAGATCCTCCTGTTCAAGCCCACCCTCCGTCAGGGCTATGCGGCGATCGTCAGCAAACGCCTGGGCAGCAAGGCCATACGCATGGTGTACGACAAGGGGGGAACGGTGCGCAACGAGCCTGTGCCGGAGCCGGAGCGTGGTCGTTACGCCATCAGCGATGAGGAGGCCCTCACCC
Organism: Synechococcus sp. CS-205; assembly: GCF_025128255.1. Classification (NCBI taxonomy): domain Bacteria; kingdom Bacillati; phylum Cyanobacteriota; class Cyanophyceae; order Synechococcales; family Synechococcaceae; genus Synechococcus; species Synechococcus sp. CS-205. Next base: position 12,439 of record NZ_JAHLZB010000012.1, on the reverse strand, counting down.
TGGCCCGCTGGGCCTGTCTGATCGAGGACCACTACAGCGCCCGCCAGGGGACGTCCACACCGATGGACATCGAGTGGGCCCGGGATGGGGAGAGCGGAGAGCTGTTCATCCTGCAGGCCCGTCCTGAAACAGTCGAATCCAGGCGGTCCGGCTCCGTGCTCTGCCGCTGGCATCTCAAGCCGCATCAGGCGGAGCTGATCACCCACGGACGCGCCATCGGAGCCTCGATCAGCACGGGCCGCGCCCGGGTGATCCTCAACCCCAGTGGCATCGACCGCTTCGAAGTGGGCGATCTGCTGGTGACCGAGCGCACCGATCCCGACTGGGAACCGATCCTGAAGAAGGCCAGGGGGGTGATCACCAACCAGGGCGGACGCACCTGCCACGCCGCGATCATCGCCAGGGAAATGGGCATCACCGCGGTGGTGGGATGTGGCAATGCCACCGAGCTCATCCACGACGGCGAGCCGATCACGATCAGCTGCGCGGAGGGGGAGGACGGCATGGTCTATCGGGGTCTGCTCCGCTACGAGATGGAGGAGCAGAAGCTGGAGCACCTGCCCAGCACCCGCACCCGAATCCTGATCAACGTGGGCAATCCGGAGAAGGCCTTCCGCTTCGCGGCCATCCCTTGCGACGGCGTCGGTCTGGCCCGGCTGGAATTCATCATCGCCAACCACATCCGGGTGCATCCCATGGCCCTGCTTCAGCCGGAGCGGGTGAGCGACCCCGCCGAGCGCGAGGCCATCGCCAGCCTCACCGCCGGCTACGACGACCCCGCCGAGTACTACGTGGACCGGCTCGCCCAGGGCATGGCGCGGATCGCAGCGGCGTTCCATCCCAAACCCGTGGTGTTGCGCTTCTCCGATTTCAAGAGCAACGAGTACGCCCGCCTGCTCGGTGGCCAGGCCTTCGAGCCCGAGGAGGCCAATCCGATGATCGGCTGGAGGGGAGCGGCCCGCTACACCTCCCCGGGGTTCCGTGCGGCCTTCGGGCTGGAATGTCGTGCCCTGCTCAGGGTTCGCTGCCAGATGGGCCTGCGCAACACAATCCCGATGGTGCCCTTCTGTCGCACCCCTGAGGAAGGGGCAAGGGTGCTCGAGGAGATGGCCCGCCACGGACTGGTGCGTGGTGAAGATGATCTCAAGGTGTATGTGATGTGCGAGCTGCCCAGCAACGTGATCGGCGCTGAAGCCTTTTCGCGGCATTTCGATGGATTTTCGATCGGCTCCAACGACCTCACCCAGCTCACCCTCGGCATCGACCGCGACTCCTCCCTGGTGGCGGACCTGTTCGATGAACGTCATCCGATCGTCAAAGAGATGATTCACCTCGCCATCGGCACCGCCCACCGCTGCGGCCGGCCGATCGGCCTCTGCGGCCAGGCCCCCAGCGACTACCCCGAATTCGCCCGCTTTCTCGTGAAGGAAGGCATCGATTCGATCAGCCTCAATCCCGATGCGCTGATCGCCACCCGGCTGGCGATCGCCGCGATCGAGACCGAACTGGCAGCCGCCGGCTGAAAAACCAGCAGGTTGGAGTCGGCCGGGTGGCGGGGTCGATAGCGTCACCTTCCGTCGCGCTGCTCCATGTCAGGCCCGACGTCCCGACCGTGGGACGAGAACCCCCAGGACCCGCCGTTTCACGCCCTCGAAAGCGCTGCGCTGCTGACCCGGCTTGGCAGCGACCCCGAGCGTGGTCTGAGCGACGAGGAAGCGGCCCGTCGCCTCTCCCGCCTGGGTCCCAACCAGCTCACGGAGCTGCCGGGGCGGCCGGGCTGGCTCCGCTTCCTCGATCAGTTCCACAATCCCCTGCTCTACACGCTCCTGATCACGGGCCTGATCAAGCTCTGGATCGATTCCCTCGGTGAAGCGCTGGTGATCTGGAGCGTGACGCTGATCAATGCGGTGATCGGCTTCGTGCAGGAGGATCGGGCCGAGTCCTCGATCGCGGCACTGGCCCAGTCGGTGCGTACGGAGGTGGATGTGGTGCGAGGCGGAAGGGAGCTGCGCCTGCCCTCCGAGCAGCTGGTGATCGGCGATCTGGTAAGGCTGAGCCCTGGCGCCAGGGTGCCCGCAGACCTGCGCCTGCTCCAGGTGCGTGAACTGCGGCTCGACGAATCGGCGCTCACGGGCGAATCACTGCCGGTGACGAAATCGTGCCAGGCGGTTCCGGTGGATGCCGCCCTGGGGGATCGCCGAGGCATGGCCCATGCAGGCAGCTTCGTCACCGCGGGCCAGGCCACGGGGCTGGTGGTGGCCTGCGCCGGCGCCACCGAAGTGGGACAGATCTCCACGGTGCTGCGCCAGCGCCAGAGCCTGAGCACTCCGCTCACCCGCAAATTTCAGCGTTTCAGCCAGACCCTGCTGAAGGTGATCCTGGTGCTGGCGGCCCTCACCTTCGCCGTCGGTCTGATCCGGCAACGGGGTTCCGCCGAGATGTTCGACGGCGCGGTGGCCCTGGCTGTGGGGGCGATCCCCGAGGAGCTGCCGGCGATCGTGACCGTCACCCTGGCGATCGGGGTCAAGCGCATGGCCCTGCGCAACGCGATCATCCGCAAGCTGCCGGCGGTGGAAGCCCTTGGCAGCACCACCGTGATCTGCTCCGACAAGACCGGCACCCTCACCCAGAACAGGATGCTGGTGCAGGAGATCTACGCCGGAGGAGACCTTCGCAGTCTTGAGAGCCTCTGGGGGGAGGATCCCCTGGGGAAGAACCGAGCCATGGGTGAAACCCTGCTGGCGGGGTTGCTCTGCAATGACGCCCGCCACAGCGAGGAGGACGGGCTGGTGGGGGACCCCACGGAAACGGCCCTGCTGGTGGCGGCCCGCTCCGCGGGCCTGGATCATGAGCGCAGCCTGCTTGAGCACCCCCGGCGTGATGCGATTCCGTTCGAGTCCGAACGGCAGTACATGGCCACCCTGCACGGCAGTGCCCGCATCCTGGTGAAGGGCTCCCTGGAAGCCGTGCTGCCCCGTTGCCTCAGCCAGCTTGGCGCCAGCGGCGCGGAGGAGCCCCTCGATCGCGACGCCATCCAGCAAGCCGTGGCCGCCATGGCCAGCCGCGGGCAGCGGGTGCTGGCCTTTGCGGTGGGCTGGGCCCTGCCGCAGCAACCCAGCCTCGAGGAACACCATGTGGCCCGTGGTCTGCAGTTCGTGGGTCTGCAGGGCATGCTCGATCCGCCCCGGCCTGAGGCGGTGGCCGCGGTGGCGGCCTGCCGTGCGGCTGGGATCAGGGTGAAAATGATCACCGGCGACCACCTCGAAACGGCCCTGGCGATCGCCAGCCAGATCGGCCTTGGCCGCGGTGTCGGCCTCCTGGAAGGGCTCGATGGGCCGGCCCTTTCCAGCCTTGCCCCCGATCAGCTGGCCAGCAGCGTGGAGCGGCTGGATGTGTTCGCCCGCGTGGCCCCGGCCCAGAAACTCGAGCTGGTACGAGCGCTGCAGGCCAACGGCGAAATCGTGGCCATGACCGGCGATGGGGTCAATGACGCACCGGCCCTGAAGCAGGCTGACATCGGCATCGCCATGGGTCGAGGCGGCACTGAAGTGGCCCGTGAGGCCGCCGACATGCTGCTCACCGACGACAACTTCGCCACGATCGAGGCCGCCGTGGAGGAGGGACGTGCCGTTTACCTGAACCTGCGCAAATCGCTGGCCTTCGTGCTGCCGGTGAACGGGGCCGCCTCGATGACGATCCTGCTGGCGGCGCTGCTCGGTCTTGAATTGCCGGTCACGGCACTGCAGGTGCTCTGGCTGAACATGGTGAGCTCGCTCACGATGTCGGTGCCGCTGGCCTTCGAGCCCAGGTGCGAAGGCCTGATGCTCCAGCCGCCACGGCCTCCGCAGCAACCGCTGCTCACGGGCGGCCTGATCCGCCGGATTCTGCTGGTGTCGGCCTTCAACTGGGCCCTGATCTTCAGCCTCTTCGCCTGGGGCCGCCACAACGGCCTGGATCTGGCCGGCGCCCGCACCATGGCGGTGCAGGGGCTGGTGCTGGCCCAGATGGTGTATTTGCTCAGCATCAGCCAGGTGAGCAAGGGGCTTCAACGCGCCGCTGAGCGGGGCTGGGGCCAGCTGACCCAGGCTCCGGTGCTGCTGCTGGGTCTGGCCCTGGCCCTGATGCTGCAGTGGGCCTTCAGCCAGCTGGGCTGGATGAACCAGCTGTTCGGAACCCAGACCCTGAGCCTGAAGCAGTGGCTGATCTGTGCTCTGCCGATGCTGCCGATGATCCCTGTGGCCCTGGCGGGACAGCGGCTGGATCCCACCACCAAGCCGCCCGGCCGTGAGCTGGTGCCGGTGGAGCCTGGCGCTTGAGTCCCCAGGCCTGGATCGCCCTGGCCACGGTCGCGGCCGTGCTGCTGGCCACCGCCTGCGGATGGACCCAGCTCACGGCAGCGGCCCTGCTGGGGGCCTCGGGGCTGATCTTCAGCGGTGTGATCAGCCTGCCGGAGGCGGCAGCCAGCGTGGCCCAGGCCCAGGGAACGCTCACGCTTCTGTTTGGAATCATGGTGGTGGTACAGGCCATGGAGAGCACCGGTGCCTTTCCCGTGCTGGCCCATCGGCTGATGGAGGTGGCCCGCGGCGAAGGCCGCAGGCTGCTGCTGGGCCTGGTGCTGCTCACCGCGGCCCTCGGCGCGGTGCTGCCGAATGCCGCCACAGTGTTGCTGATCGGCCCGCTGCTGCCCCCCCTGGCCAGGGAGATGGAGCTGGACCCGCGGCCGTTGCTGATCCTGCTGGTGCTCACGGCCAACAGCTCCGGGCTGCTGACCGTGATCGGTGATCCCGCCACCTACCTGGTGGCCAGCCAGATCGGCCTGGGCTTCCTGGCTTACGGGCGCCAGGTGGCGAGCGCAGGCGTTCTGAGCCTGTTGATGGTGCTGCTCACCCTGCCCTGGCTCTACCGCAGCACCTGGCGACTGAGGCGGCCTGCCCTGCGGCAGGAGGCACCTCAACTGCTCCATCCCAGGGTTTTCAGCGTGATGCTGGCGCTGGTTTTGGCGATGCTGCCCCTGTTTCTCTGGGGTGAGGAGCTGCCCGTGCCCCTGAGGCCCGGGGCAACGGCGCTGGCGGCAGCGGCCGTGAGCCTGGCGGTGGTGCACCGCAGCGGAGTGGTCAGTGTCGAGCGACTGCTCTCCAGGCTCGATTGGTCGACCCTGCTCTATTTCATTGGCCTGTTCGTGCTGATCGGCGGCCTTGAGCGGCAGGGGGTGTTGGCCTCGGCTGCCGTGAGCTTCAGCGGACTGATCAGCAGCGACAGCGGAGCCGGCCCCCAGTGGTTGCTGCTCAGCAGCGCAGCGGCCTCGTCGCTGGTGCCCAACATCCCGCTGCTGGCCACGCTCACGCCTGTTCTGCTTGAGAGCAGCCGCCAGGCGGGGCTTCTCTCAGCGGCTGGGGCGGTGCCCCAGGCTCTGCTGCCGAGCTTCTTCGCCCTGATTCTGGGCGTAACCCTGGGCGGTAACGCCACGATGATTGGCGCTTCGGCCAATCTGGTGGTCGCCGGCATCGGTCGTATGGAGGGATGCCCGATCTCCTTTCGCCAGTGGCTTGGCTTCGGCATACCCACGGTGTTGCTGCAGCTGGCCGCCTCGGCCCTGTGGTTGCAGCAGTTGCCATCGCCCCCCGGCTGACTTGCGCTCCTTGGCGGGACTGGAGCTGATCAACCACGCTTAACGGAGTCATAGGCAACGCAACTTCATTGGGCCACCACTTGAGCAGGAGAAACCCCTAAGGTTTTCGACTCTCCCTCAAACCGCACAACGCGATGACCGTCCCCTTCTTCGAGACGGCCTGGTTGATTCCGCTGTACCCCTTAATCGGCGGTTTGTTCTCCTTCCTCTGGTCCCCTGGTCTGATCAGCCAGAGTGGACCGCGGCCAGCCGGGTATCTCAACCTGGTGATGAACTTTCTTGCGTTCAGCCATGGCCTGCTGGCCTGGATCGGTTGCTCCGGCCGCAGCCTCAGCTTCACCTGGACCTGGCTCTCCACCGCCGGGCTCACCATCAATTTCGACGCCACGATTGATCGCAGCGTGTTGATCGCCATCACGATGATCTGCGGTGTCCATCTCCTGGCCCAGGTCTATGCGATCGGCTATCTGGAGATGGATTGGGGCTGGCCCCGCTTCTTCGGATCCTTGAATCTCTTCGAAGCCGGTCTCTGCGCCCTGGTGGTCACCGATTCGCTCTTCTTCTCCTATGTGGTGCTGGAGCTGCTCACCCTGGGTACCTACTTGATCGTCGGCACCTGGTACAACCAGTCGCTGGTGGTGAAGGGGGCCCGGGATGCCTTTCTCACCAAACGGGTGGGTGACCTGGTGCTGCTGGCCGGGGTGATCGCCCTGCTGCCGATGGCGGGCAGCTGGAACTTCAACGACCTGGCCCTCTGGGCCGCTCAGGCCAAACCGTCGCCGGCCCTCACCTTGATCCTGCTGGCCCTGGTGGCTGGCCCGATGGGCAAGTGCGCCCAGATCCCTCTTCACCTCTGGCTGGATGAAGCGATGGAAGGTCCCCTGCCCTCCACGATCCTGCGCAGTTCGGTGGTGGTGGCGGGTGGTGCCTGGGTGCTGCTGCGTCTGCATCCTCTGCTGGCCATCAGCCCCACCGCCCAGGCCTTCCTGGTGGTGGTGGGCGGCACCACGGCCCTGGTGGGGGCGTTGATCGCCCTGGCCCAGGTGGATATCAAGCGGGCCCTGTCGTTTCTGGTGAGCAGCTGGTTCGGCCTGCTGTTCATGGCCGTGGGTTGCGGATCTGTGGACGCGGCCTGGCACATGCTGTTGATCTATCCTCTGCCGATGGCTCTGCTGCTGATGTCCGTGGGCACGGTGATCAGCAGCAATGTCACCCAGGACCTCACCCAGCTGGGGGGACTGTGGTCGAGGCGGCCACTCACGGGGATGGCCTTTCTGGTGGGTGCCGCCGGCCTGGTGGCTCTGCCTCCTCTGGCCGGTTTCGGCGCCCTGAGCGAACTGGCCGGCTCTTTGCTCGATGGCCCCGCTCCATCGGCTCTGCTGGCGGTGCTGCTGCTCACCAATGCCTTGATCAGCGCTGGATTGGTGCGCATCTTCCGGCGGATCTGGGGCGGAACCCCATCGGTCTTCACGGCCCGCTCGGCTGAGGTGCTCTGGCTGATGGTGCTGCCCACGATGGTGGGAGCGGGCCTGGTGCTGCACCTGCCGGTGCTGCTGGCCCCCACGCCGTTCGGTGCCATCAGCTGGGGCCCCCTCGCCCTGCCCCTGGTGGCCTCCACCCTGCTGGGGGGAGCGCTCACCTGGCAGCAGCTCCCTCATCCCCTGGATGGCCTGCAGCATTGGCTGGCGGCCGACCTGCACACCGAAACCTTCTACCGCCGTACGGTCGTGGGTCTGGTGGTGGTGCTGGCAGCGGCCAGCCACTGGGTGGATCGTCGCCTGGTGGATGGCTTCAGCGAACGCAGTGGCGGTCTGACCATGGAGGGGGCCCGTCGGCTCAGCTACAGCACCTCAGGCCGGGTGCAGGGCTATGCGCTCACGGTGCTGATCGGCGTGCTGCTGATGGGGGCCTGGATCCTTGTGCGCCAGCCGTCCCTGGCGCCGTCCCTGCTTCGTTTCTGACGCCCGTCGTCTCCCCAGCCGTCAACTTCCATGCTGCTTCTCCTCCTGTTGCTTCCCCTGGCGGCCGTGCTGGCGATGATCGTCGCTCCAGCCGGCCCCTGGCCCCGCCGCCTGGCCCTTGTGATCCCCGGCCTGCAGTTGCTGCTGATGGGCCGGATGGCTGTTCAGCCTGCCGCCGATCTGCGGTTGGAGTGGCTGCCCCAGCTCGGACTCGATTTTCACCTCGGCCAGGACGGCCTCTCGCTGCCGCTGGTGGGCCTCACGGCCCTGCTCACATTGATGACCATCGCGGCCACCAGCAGGGAGATGCCCAGGCAGAGGCTGTTCTTTGGCCTGGTGCTGGCCACCAACCTGGGCCTTCAGTGGGCCTTTCTGGCCCGCAATGGCCTGCTGTTCGTGATCGCGTTTGAGCTGATCCTGATCCCCACCACCATGCTCATCGCCATCTATGGGCACGAGCGCAGCCGTCAGGCCGCCATTCGCTATCTGCTGTATGGCGCCGTGTCGGGGGTGGCCCTGCTGTCGGCGGTGCTGGCCCTCGGCCTGCTCAATGCCAATGGCTTCAGCCTCGCCTACGACGACATGGCCACAGCGGCGCTACCTCAGGGCTCCAGGGTCTGGATCCTGGGGTTGCTCGTGCTGGCTTTCGGTCTGAAATTACCGGCGGTTCCCCTGCATGGCTGGCAGCCCCTCGCCTACAGCGAGTCGTCGTCACCGGTGGCGATGCTGCTGGCCGGTGCCATCTCCAAGCTCGGGGCCTATGGCCTTTTGCGTTTCGGTGTGGGCTTCATGGGTGAGACCTGGGAAGCCTGGGCGCCCCTGATCGCCTTGGCGGGCACCGCCGGTGCGGTCTATGGAGCGCTCAACGCCATCGCCCAGACCGACATGCGCCGGCTGGTGGCCTACAGCTCCCTCGGGCACATGGGTCTGCTGGTGCTGGCTCTGGCGGCCGCCACCCCCTTGAGCCTTCAGGGGGCCGTCGCCCAGGTGCTCGCCCACGGGGTGATCTCCTCGCTGCTGTTCTGTGTGGTGGGCCTGATCGAAGCCAAGACGGGCACCACCGAGATCGCCGAACTCTCCGGCCTGCTCAATCCCCTGCGCGGTCTGCCCTTCACCCTGGGCATGTTCCTGCTGGCCCTGATGGCCGCCGCTGGTCTGCCCGGCATGGTGGGCTTCGTGGCAGAGCTGGTGGTGTTCCAGGGCAGCTGGAGCGTGTTCCCCTTGCCCACCCTCGGTTGCCTGTTCGCTTCCGGTCTGACGGCGGTGTACGCGATTCGGTTGTTCAACCGGGTGGGCTTCGGCAAGCTCGACAACGCCAAGGCCTTCTATCCCGCCACCACGTGGCCCGAGCGATTGCCGGCCCTGGTGCTCTCGGCCTTTGTGCTGGTGGGTGGCCTCTGGCCACCGCTCACCCTGGGCTGGAGTGAATCCGTCACCACACCCCTGGCTCGTCACCAACCCCTGATCGCGTCTCTTTCCGCCGCCCCTTCAATCCTTCAGGAGCTCCCCTCATGACGGTGCTGACCCCGAAGCCCACGGCCCTGCCCCCCTCCACCCACCCCTTCGCTGAGGTGGTGCAGCGGCTGGAGGCGGGTGGCTCCATGCTTCCAGACACGCCGGAGAACCTCAAGCAGATCATCGGCATCTACAAGGCCTACGCCGTGCCGATGGACTTCTACTGGCGTGATCTACTCTACATCGCCGAACGGGTGTTCCTCAATCCCCTACCGGCCTTCAAGTATTTCCCCAGCCAGGAGTACCTCGATCTTCCCAATTCCTATGCCGGAGAGAGCGCCGACCTGCGCATCTGGCGTGGGGAGGCCGGGGCTCACCCCGAACTGCTGGAGTTCATGCACAAAGGGGAGACGGGGCGGATGCCCAAGCTGCTCCACCACCTCTGGCACGACCGCATCAACATGGAGTTTGCCGAGGCCTGCATGGATGCCATGTTCTGGCACCAAGGCATGAGCGGACGCTTCTACGACTATCTGGAGGGCGACACCTACAAGGCCAATGCTGATCGGGCCATCAAGGCCTATTTCAAGGGCAACCCCCTGATGCTTGGACTGCACAAGCTGTTTCCGGAGATGTTCCTGGAGCAGGTGCGGAAGCTCAGTTACTACGCCAACCTCGGTCTGTTCTGGGAGGTGATGGCACCGGTCTTTTTCGAGATGAGTGACATCTACGACGAAGGGGGCTTCGCCGGAGTGCCAGATGCCATGAATTTTCTGGTGAATGGCATCTTTGCTGTGGCCGGCCGGCCGATCTATCACCACGTTTACATCAATGGAGAGTGCCTGGAGATCATTCCCAAGTCTGAAGGATTCACCTGGCTGTATGAAGCGGCTCTGCCGTATGTGGAAGCTGTGTTTTACCGCACTGCCCCATTCCGAGGCACCAAGTCGTACAACGCTCAGGCGGGGCAGGTGCCGGCTGACCAAGCGGATTTCCACTACGGCATTCTTTATGCTGATGTCTTCCCTGTGGGATCCGCCGGTATTCCTCCCACCCTGCTGATGCAGGACATGGTCCATTTTCTGCCCCCTTATCTCCAGGAGATCTACCTGAACCATCGCCGCGGTGAAGAAGACCAGCTGATCCAGTTGGGCATCACTTTCCAGAGATCGATGTACAACGTGACATCAGCTGTGATTCAGGCCCTTCGGGCCGCGTTGTTCTATCCACTGGATGACCCTGACCCCGAGCACCTGCTCGCCAACCGTCGCTTCTTCGAAAGCCAGATGGATCGTTTCCTCAGACCCGAGGCACGCCTGCGCGACGTGCAGTCCCAGGAGTACCGCTGAGCTGCTCCACCGTTCCCTCCTCCCCCATTACCGTGGCCGACATTCTTGATACCGCCCGTGCGGCAGGTTGCTTTCAGACTTTGCTGGCTGCTGTCGAAGCCGGAGGGCTGCTCGAAGCCCTCGCCAGCCCGGGTCCATTCACTGTGTTCGCACCGGTGGACGATGCCTTTGCAGCTCTTCCGCCGGGCACCGTTCAGACCCTGGTGCAGAATCCACCGCAGCTGGCGCGCATCCTCAAGTACCACGTGCTCTCAGGGCAGTACACGCAAGAGGATCTGCTCGCGCGGGACGAGTGGACCACCCTGGAAGGAGCGCCTTTGCCGATTCGCCGGGCCGATCCTTTTGAAGTCAAAAATGCCAGTGTGAATGCGGCCGATGTGGTCTGCGACAACGGCATCGTGCATGTGATCAACCGGGTGATGCTACCCGGTTGAAGGCCTGAAGATCTTTCAATTGAATGTTTTCGCTTCGAGACTGTCTTAAGAGCTTGGCGATCCGCTTTCTTCTGCCTGGCGGTTCTGTGGCTCGGAGTGGTGGAGCGAGGAAAGTTGGGGGCGAGGGTATGGGAGGCCGCGATGGGCGAAAGCTCGTTTCGCTCGCATCAGCAGATCGGTGCGATAAACGAACTCATCACGGGCATCAATGGGATAGGAGCGCAACTTGAACTGGGTTCCCCATAGATGCTCTTGCATCACGACAACGATTGGCAGTCTCAACTGGGTGTACTGACTGCTATAGGCTGCCTGATAGAGGATGTTCATCACCAGATCCACATCAACATCATGATCGAAATAAACATCTGTGGTCACCTGGGCCTCCAGATGGCCGCTGTTGGCATTGGAGACCGGGTCGGTCCATAGAACATTATGGGGAATGGTCACTGTATTGTCGTCTGGGGTGAGAAGTTGAAAACTGCGCAATCCATAACCGACGACTTCCCCATACTGCTCACCAACTCTGACACGATCGCCCACGCGATAAGAGGCTTCAAACAGCGAAACTACACCCGCGATGATTGAGCTGACATAGTCTTTGAATGCGAAGCCCAGCGCCACAGCCAGCGTGCCGGACAGAGCCAGAAGATTGTTCTGATTGAGATTGAGAAACTGCTCGAGAAGGTAGGAGACCGTCACGATCAGGATCAGTCCCTTGAGGAACGGTACAGACTGCTTGATCAGCAGCCGATGACGCCTTGCCACCTTCTCAGACAACCAAGAGGTGAGCCGTTCGATCAGGAAGATACCCGCGATGGCCAGGAGAGTGGCAACGACTGCGCTAATCGTCTTCAACAGCGTGACTTCGGTCAAAATGCGCTGCTTGGTGGTCTCGGCCCTGCCTACGGCCGGCAGGATTACAACAGCAGCCGTAAATAATGCTGGGCGAAGCACTCGGTGGACATTGAGAAGTTCCATTCCCATGGCGTCAAGACTCCCCGGTGAAGTGATTGCTGTTTGCCAGCTCCTTGACGAGGCAAGGGTAGTGGGCAGGCATCACCGACAGCTCCCCGCCAGAGTCCTGGAGTACGCCCTCTGCGAGCAACCTGTGGATGCGCGGCTCAAGGCGGTGGCTGGGTAACCCGAGTCCGAAGGCGAGATGGCTCCTGCGCATGGTTCCGTGGATCAACAGGCTGTGCAGGAGGTAGCGGTCCTCATCCGTCAGGCTGGGGAGATCGGGAAGCGCGGGTCTGCTCTGACGGACTTTGCCGCTCTCGTCATCCGGGTCCACCCGTAACCCTCCCAACCAGAGCTCAGATGCGATCCGGTAACTGCCACAGGATAATTCGGACAGCTGGATCCATTGGTCCGGTTCTGTGTCGTTGGCTCCTTCGCCACTGGATTCGTGGTGATCGGGAGAGGACGCGTCGGTCTGATTCAAGCCCAGTTCGTTGGCCACTGGTGCCAGCCAGTATCCATTCAGGGGTCGGGATGGCTCGCCAGGAACTCCGCTCCTGCTGATCTCTTGACGGCACGGTAATTCCCGCTTGTATCTCAGGCAGAGACTCCATGAGATGCCCACCCCTCCGGCCGGAATATCAGAAACGGATT
>NZ_JAHLZB010000011.1:0-8106 GCF_025128255.1 Synechococcus sp. CS-205 | reverse complement strand
TCTTTTGCCGAAGCCTGTGGATGCGCTTCTCCTCATCCCAGAATCCACGCTGTCCCATTCAGCTGTGTTGAACTGAACCAATTCTATTGCATATTTCATAGGCTGTCAGGGAGCGCCGTAGATTTTTCGAGGTGCCCTTAAGTTGGCAAATTCATGTTTTAATCGGCGGTGATGGGTCGGATTTGACTTCTTCTCCTTAGCGGTAATTCTGCAGCCAAGTTCCTTTCTGCTTGTGATCAATGCTGGCGGCATTGACGACTGGTCCTCAATAGCGTTCTGGTCGGTGTCTTGCTGGAATCTGACTCTTCTGGCGTTAAGCCCTAAAAGTTCTTTTCTGGTTGCAGGGATTGCGACACGCTTGGTTGGCAGAGCTGGCAATCTCCAGGGCTCGAAGTTGGTTGTGATGAGCAAAGGTCTGTTGGGATTGGTTGTGTCACTCTTTTACTAACCCTTCTTTGAGCATGAAGCCCACTCCGCGTACCGTCTTGATCAGGGTGGGCAAGCCTGGACGCTCGATCTTTTTGCGCAGGTAGCGGATGTACACATCGAGCAGGTTGGCGTCGCCAACGAATGGCTCGCCCCACACGCTGTGCAACAGCGCCTGCCGCTCCTTCACCCGTTGGGGTTCCCTGAGCAGGGCCAGCAGCAGGTCGTACTCGCGCACGGTGAGCTGGATCTCCTTGTCGCCGCGGCTCACCTCATGGCTGGCGGTGTTCACCGCCAGGTCGGCGAAGGTGAGTACGTCGCCGTCGCTGGTGGCGTTGCCGTTGCGCCGCAACCGGGCCCGCACCCGCGCCAGCAGCTCCTCGATTGAGAACGGTTTGGTGAGGTAGTCGTCGGCGCCGGCATCGAGAGCCTCCACCCGCTCGGCCACCGCATCGCGGGCCGTGAGCATCAGCACCGGGGTGGACATCTCACTGGCCCGCAGACGTCGGCACACCTCCACACCGCTGAAATCGGGCAGGGTCCAGTCGAGCAACACCAGATCCCAGGCGGCTTCCCGCAGGCGGATCAGTGCCTGCTGGCCCATGCCCACCGCTTCCACCGCATAGCCTTCAACCGCCAATTCACCGGTGAGGAACCGGCGCAATTCTGGGTCGTCGTCGACGATCAGCACCCGGTGCTGCTGGGGCCTGGGAGTGATCGGTTGAGGGGTCATCCGGGGGGCTCGATCGCTGCCTGGCAGCCAAGGTTCAGTGCTTCGGTCTGAGCCAGGCGCTGCTCTTGTGGGGGCGGCAGGTGGAACTGGCCCCTCTTTATCAAAGGCTTCCACAGCGAAGGTTTGCAGCTGCCGCAGATCCGCTCCCAGAGCATTCCCCGCCTGAGTGGCTTCTTCTTTTCAATCATGCCCCCGCCGCGGGCGAGCAGCATGCAGCACGATCCGGGCTTTGAAAATCTTCCGGGAAGGCGGACTCCAGCTCAGGCCTGAGTCCAGCGAGCCAGGAAGGGAAGGGGGTCTTGCAACGGTGCGGGGCCATCCAGTCACAGCTGCTCCGCGTTGGGATGGGCCGCATGCAGCTTGATCAGCCGGTGGCTATCCACCCAAAGGAGGCGGTTGCCGCGTGAGCAGCGCAGGATGCTCCAACCCAGCTCAAAGGGGTGCTTTCTGGTTTTGATCAAGCCTTGCTCCTTTGGGCCGATCAGCAGCAGGCATCCGAGAAACGCTGAACCAGGCGCATGTCGGCTTCCATCGATCCACTCCTGCCCCAGACTGAGCCCGCCCCAGCCCTCCGACGCTCGATGACCACCCCGCCGAGTCCCGGGCTGCTGAGCCGCTGGCGGCCCACCAACCTCTCCGGCCGCATGGCCCGCTGGGGGCTGGTGATCGTGCTGATCTACGGGCTGATCGCCCTGATCACCCCGCTGATGATTCACCTGGGGCTGCTGGCGGATCCCAATGCCGGCCTCGACAATCCCATCTACGCCACCCCGTCGCTGCAGCACTGGTGCGGCACCGACAGGCTCGGGCGCGACGTGTGCGTGCGCACCCTCTCCGGCGTCGGCGTGGCGCTGCAGGTGGTGCTGCTGGCGCTGGTGGTGGCCCTGGTGATCGGTGTGCCCCTGGGCATGCTCAGCGGTTACCTGGGCGGCTGGTTCGACCGGGTGCTGGTGCTGCTGATGGACACGCTCTACACCCTGCCGGTGCTGCTGCTCTCGGTGGTGCTGGCCTTCCTGCTCGGGCGGGGCCTCCCCAATGCGGCCGCTGCCCTCTGCGTAGTCTACATCCCGCAGTATTTCCGGGTGGTGCGCAACCAGACGGCCCAGGTCAAGGCCGAGCTCTACGTGGAGGCCGCCCGCACCCTGGGGGCCAGGCCGCTCTGGATCCTGCGCCGCTACCTGTTCCGCAACGTGATCACCTCGGTGCCGGTGCTGCTCACCCTCAATGCCGCCGATGCGGTACTGGTGCTGGGGGGGCTGGGCTTCCTCGGCCTCGGCCTGCCGGAAACGATCCCCGAATGGGGTGGCGACCTCCAGCAGGCCCTCACCGCCCTGCCCACCGGCATCTGGTGGACCGCCCTCTACCCCGGCCTGGCCATGTTCGTGCTGGTGCTGGGGCTCTCCTTCCTGGGGGAAGGCCTGGAGGCCTGGGTGAGCGGAGGGGATCGAGGGCGAGGATCTTGATCGCGTTGCAGGATCGAAGCCGGTCAGGTTGAACGCTCACAGTGATCAATTCGTTTGATCAATCGTGAGTGCAGGGTTCAGCGGAATCTGCAGCCAATGGTCCCGCTTGCATCAACGGTGATCGTTGCTCTGCTGTCGGTTGCAACGGAACGATTGTCAAGACAGCGCATGCCCGCAGGGCCCGCTGTCCACCTGGCGATCCAGGTTCCTCCAAGGGCGGACCTGCAGGGGACCGGGTTGGAAACGCGCCGCAGCGCAGGGGGATTTGGCGGGACGCCAGCCTTGGTTTCATTGAACTCCGCGCATTTTCTGGCCAAACTGAGCGCCTCTCCGATGGCGGCTCGGGCCTTGTTCTCGTTCCGCACCTTCAGGTATGGCGGAAGAGCCGCCACTGAAACGATGCCGATCACGGCCACCAGGATGATCAGCTGCAGCAAGGTGTAGCCCTTGGCGCTGGCGTTGGCCCCGGGTTCACGCCTGTGAAGCTGCCGGAAGATGGCCTGCTGGATCATGGCTCGAATGGCTGCCGCAGAACAGTGAACGCCATTCAACGCCATTCGTGATTGGATCCAATCGGGTCGGATTCCAGGAGGGCTTCAGGATTTTGGGTGATGTGTCGTTGCTGGTGTCGTTGCTGGTTTGCTGGCAATCCGGCCGCTGCCTGCTCCCTCGCCCTCTGCCTGGCCAGAATGGATGGGACAGATCCACTCCTTGATGCCCCTCTGGGTCACCCTCTCCCTGCTGAGCGCCTCCGTGCTGCTCTGGTTGGTGGGCAGCGCCAATGGCGACGACGTGATCGGCCTGCTGGAGCGTCTGATCGCCCTCGGTGCCCTGGCGGTGGTGCTGCTGGTGGCGCGCCCACTGCCGCTCGAGATCCTCGGGGTGGGCCTGGCCCTCTGGTTGCCCCGGGCCCACAGCGGCCAGGCGGCGCCGCCGCTGCCCAACCGCAACGACGTGCTGATCCCTTTCCTCTGACCTCGCTCGGGGCTGGGGCTCAGCAGCGCAGTTTCAGGGTGCGCGGCAGGTCCTCGCTGATCTCTCCCTCCGCTGTGAGCGCTGGATAGGGGCGCCCCTGGCGCCGACACCAGTCGGCCACCTGGGGGTAGGCCCACTCGAACAGCAGGCCGTCCCGTGCTCCCGGTGGCAGCCCCTCGCCCGCTTCGGGCACCAGGCCGGCCGCCTGGCGCTGCCGCAACGCCTCGAACAGCAGCACCGCCGCTGCCACCGACACATTCAGCGACTGCACCATGCCGCCGGTGGGGATGAACAGGGCCTGATCCACCATCGCCGCCGCCGCCTCGCTCAGGCCCCACTTCTCCGCCCCCAGCACGAAGGCCGTGGGGCCGCGGAAGTCGCACTGGCGGTAGTCCACGGCGCTGGTGCCCAGGTGGGTGCCATAGAGCCGGAAGCCCTGCCCCTTCAGCTGGCCCAGGGCCTCCTCCACCGTGTTGTGAGGGCGCAGCGGCACCCATTTCTGGCTGCCCTGGGCGGTGTTGTTGAACGTGCGCGGCCGCCCCTGCAGGCTCACCACATGGGCTTCGAGCACCCCCACCGCATCACAGCTGCGCAGGATCGCCGAGAGGTTGTGGGGCTTGTCCACCGCCTCCAGCACCACGCTGAGATCGGCCATGCGCCGATCCAGCACGGCGCGGATCCGCTCGAAGCGGCGAGGCAGCAGGGGCATGGGCGCAGCGGGGGATCCGCTCGGTTCTCCGCTCAGTTCAGCACCGGATTGAGCCCCGGGATGAAGGCCAGGCTGTCGCCGCTGCTGCGCACCGCCACGCCACCCTGGAGGCGGCGGAAGGTGCCCGCCTCCTCCCGGGCCCGTCCGCTGCCGTCTTCAGCGCGGATCGCCACCCGCCCATTGCGGAAGAAGGCATAGGCGTTGCGGGAGCCATCGGCCCAGGCCAGGTCGTAGAGGGTGCCGCCGTTGCGGCCGCTCACGCGGCTGACGCGGCACGGCATCTGCGCCTCGCTGCGCCCTGGGGCGCGGAACAGGCACAGCGCCTCCTTCTTCGGGTTCAGATCACGCCGGCTCGGAAGCTGTGCCGTGGCTTCGCTCGGCAGCTTGTCCAGGAACTCGCGCACCACCTTTGACGACACCGCGAAATTCAGCCCCTCGCTGTTGCCGAACTTGAAGGTGGCGATGCCCGCCACGCAGTTGCCCGCATCCAGCACCGGCCCGCCGGAATTGCCCGGGTTCACCGCCGCGTCGATCTGCAGGATCTGCTCGTCGCTGCGCAGGCTGCTCACCACACCGCGGCTGAGGCTGAACTCCAGCCCCTTCGGGGCTCCGATCACGAACACCTCCTGCCCCACGGCCGAGGCCTGATCGCGCATGCGCAGCACCTTGCCGCGCTGGCCCTCCACCGCCAGCAGCGCCAGGTCGCTGGTGGGCGTCCGGCCCGATCCGCGCACCACCACCCGGGCCCGGTCGCTGCTGCCATCCACCCACTTCAGCCGCACCACATCACTGCCGTTGACCACGTGGGCATTGGTGGCCAGGTAGGTCATGCCGTTCTGGTGAGCCACCACGAAGGCGCTGCCCAGGCTGCTGCCGCTCGAGACCACCGCCACCCCGTCCCGGGCCGAGCGGAACACCTCCTCGGCGCTCTGCTGGCCCGTGGCGCAGACGCGGGGCTCGCTGGCCTCCGCGGCCTCTCCGGTTTCGGGTGCCGGCAGCGTGGCGGCGGCCGCCTGGGTCGCGGGCGCCTCGGCGGTGGCGCGCACCAGGCCGCAGCCCGAGAGCGTGAGAGCCAGCCCGGCGGCCCCTAATTTCAGCCCCCAGGCGGCGCGGCTGATCCTGGTGTGGGTGTGCATCTTGATAACCCGGAGGGGTCGAAACAGTCGTGAGTTCCGTTCTATGGCCGCGATTCGTCGCTTTCGATCGGCTTTCCGCCAGCGCTGATGACAGGATCTTCCTCACGCTCCTCCCGGTCAGCCCTTGTCATGGTTGATGGCTCCCCCGGCTTCGATCAGCGGGTGTGGGCGGCGGTGTCGCTTGTTCCCGCAGGCCGGCTGGCCACCTACGGCCAGATCGCCGACTGGATCGGTGCCTATGGCTGCGCCCGGCAGGTGGGCTGGGCCCTGCGCCGCCTGCCCCTGCCCTCCGACGTGCCCTGGCACCGGATCGTCAATGCCCGCGGTTGCATCAGCCTCAGCCCCTCGCGCGAAGGCAGCGACTGGATGCAGCGCCAGCTGCTGATCGGTGAGGGTATTCCAGTGGATGAGCAGGGCCGCCTGCCCCTGCGGCGCTATCTCTGGAGGCCGCCGCTTCCCGCCGTTTGAGCGCCACCCCTGCCGCCTCAGCAACGCCGGTCCCAGACCCCGCCGCCATCGGGCTCGAGTCCCGGCGGGTGGCCTGGCGGGTGCTGCAGGCCGTGGCGGCCGGCGCCTACACCGACCTGGCCCTGGAGCGGGAGCTGCGCCGCTCCCCCCTGGCCCCCGCTGATCGCGGTCTGGCCACGGAGCTGGCCTGCGGAGCCATCCGGCAGCGGGCCCTGCTCGATGGCTGGATCGATGCCCTCGGCAAGGTGCGCGCCGAGCGTCAGCCGCCGCCCCTGCGCTGGTTGCTGCACCTCGGTCTCTACCAGCTGCTGTTCACGGCCCGGGTGCCCCCCTCGGCAGCGGTGAGCACCACGGTGGAGCTGGCCAAGCGCGATGGCCTCGCCCGCCTGGCGCCGGTGGTGAACGGTCTGCTGCGGGCCTGCCTGCGCCGCCGTGAATCCCTCCCCCAGGGAGCCGCCCCCTGGGAGCCGCTGCCGCTTCCTGCCGATCCCGCCGCCTCCCTGGCCCTGCGCGGCTCCCTGCCCCACTGGCTGGCCACGGGGCTGCTGGAGTGGCTGCCCGGCGATGGGGCCGAGGCCTTTGCCCGGGCGGCCAACCAGCCGCCACCCCTCGATCTGCGGGTGAACCGCTTGCGCGCCAGCCGTGAGGGGGTGATCGAGGCCCTCGCCGCCGCCGGCGTCAGCGCCGAACCTCTGCCCGGCCTGCCCTGGGGCCTCTGCCTCGGCGGCCGCAGCGGCGATCTGCGCGCCCTGCCCGGCTACGCCGAGGGTCACTGGAGCGTGCAGGACCGCACCGCCCAGACGATCGCTCCCCTGCTCGACCCCCAGCCGGGGGAGCGGCTGCTCGATGCCTGCGCCGCCCCGGGCGGGAAGAGCACCCACCTGGCCGAACTGATCGGGGATGCCGGCACCGTGCTGGCGGTGGATCGCTCTGAAGTCCGCCTGCGCCGCCTGCGCGAGAACGCCAGCCGCCTGGGGCTGAGCGCGATCGAGCCGCTCACTGCCGATGCCGCCATCCCCGGCGCCATCGGGGGGCCGCCCTTTGATCGCATCCTGCTTGATGCCCCCTGCTCCGGCCTGGGCACCCTGGCGCGCCACCCCGATGGCCGCTGGCGCATCACCCCCGCGGCCATCACCGAGCTGACGGCCCTGCAGCGCACCCTGCTGGAGGCGATGCTGCCGCTGCTGGTCCCCGGCGGCCGGCTGGTGTATGCCACCTGCACGGTGCACCCCAGCGAGAACGGTGCCCTGATCGCCGCCTTCCTCGCGCAACACCCGGGCTGGCGCCTGCTGTCGCAGCAGCAGCACTGGCCCGGCCCGAAGGGCGGGGATGGGTTTTATGCGGCGGCGCTGCAGGCACCGGCCTGAGGCACCGCCGCCAGCCCGGTTCAGGGAACGGGCGGGGGCGCCACCGGTGCCGGTGGTGCCACGGGGGGCGGGGCCACCGGTGGGGGGGCCACGGGGAAGGAGGGATTGACCGTCGGCGGCGGTGCCACCGGAGGGGGCTGGGTTGGAGCCGGTGCCGGCCGGCGTGGGGCGGGCCGTGCCGGTGTGGGTTCCGGGCCCGCTCCCGATTCACGGCCCCGGGGCGGCAGGCTCTGGGGCGGCTCCTCCGGCAGATCGGGCAGGGCCGGCAGGTCCGACTCGCGATCCGTCGGTGGCGGGAGCTGTGCCGGCTCCGGCTGCGAGCGGTCTTCGCCGGGGGTGGGCAGGTTGCTGGGCCGCCCAGGCTGGGCTGTGGATTTGGCGGGCTTGGTGGGCTTGAAGGTTCCGGTGAGCACCGGTTTGGGCGGGAACTGACGCACCGGCAGGTCCTTGACCACCACCGCCATGTAACGGCCCCAGGCCGCGGCGGCGGAGCCGCTGTCGCTCTTGGTCTTGCGGTTGTTGTCGTAACCCAGCCAGATGCCGGTGGTGAGCTGGGGAATGCCGCCGATGAACCAGAGGTCGCGCGCACCCTCCGAGGTGCCGGTCTTGCCCGCCACGGGTCGGTTTCGCAAGGAGGCTGCACCGCCGGTGCCGCCGGTCACCACCCGCTGCAGCATCCACACCATCGCATCGGCGATGTTGCTGTCCACCGCCCGCCGGCCCTTGTCGCCATCGATGCGGCGGCTCCAGAGCAGCTCCCCATTGGGCCCGCTGATCTCCTCGAACGGGGTGGCCGGCACGAAGACGCCGCGGTTGATCACCGCGGCGT
>NZ_JAHLZB010000010.1:0-38087 GCF_025128255.1 Synechococcus sp. CS-205 | reverse complement strand
GATCCACATCACTGAAACGCTGAACAAGCTGAAGAAGGGCCAGAGGGAACTGAGCCAGGAGCTGGGGCGGACGCCCTCGCTGAGTGAGCTCTCGGCATTTGTGGAGCTGCCGGAGGAGGAGGTGAAGGACCTGCTCTGCCGAGCGCGTCAGCCGGTGAGTCTGGAGACGAAGGTGGGGGACGGTGAGGACACGGAGCTGCTGGACCTGCTGCAGGCGGACGGGACGCTGCCGGCGGAGAGCGTGGATGGGGAATGCCTGCGTGGCGACATGCGCGCGCTGCTGGAGCAACTGCCGGAACTGCAGCGGAACGTGCTGACCATGCGCTTCGGCATCGACGTGGAGGAGCCGATGAGCCTCACGGGCATCGGCCGCATCCTGGGCATGAGCCGCGACCGCATCCGCAACCTCGAGCGCGACGGCCTGGCGGCCCTGCGCCGGCTCAGCGATCAGGTGAAGGACTACAGCGATGCCGCCATGGTCTGAGCGTTGCCCGATGCGCGGGTGCTGCGCCGCGATCTGCTCGCCTGGTGGACTCTGCATGGCCGCCATGGGATTCCCTGGAAGCTGAGGTCCGACGGCGGCGTCCCGCGGGATGGTGAGCCCCTCTGTCCCTTTCGCATCTGGGTGGCTGAGGTGATGCTCCAGCAGACCCAGCTGGCGGTGATGCGTCCCTACTGGGAGCGCTGGATGCTGGCCTTCCCCGACGTCGTCGCCCTGGCGGAGGCCAGCCAGCACGAGGTGCTGCTGCAGTGGCAGGGTCTCGGTTACTACTCCCGCGCCCGCCGGCTGCACCGGTCCGCGGGGCTGCTGGCCGCCCACGGCTGGCCCCGCGATCTGGAGGGCTGGCAGGCCCTGCCGGGGATCGGTCGGAGCACGGCGGGGAGCATCCTCAGCTCCGCCTTCGATCGGCCCTTCCCGATCCTCGATGGCAATGTGCGCCGCGTTCTGGCGCGCCTGCTGGCCTGGCCGCAGCCACCCCAGCGGGCCCTGGCCTTCTTCTGGCGCTGCAGCCAGGAGCTGCTGGATCCGCTGCGGCCGCGGGCCTTCAACCAGGCCCTGATGGATCTGGGCGCCACCGTCTGCACCCCCCGCCAGCCCCGCTGTGGCGCCTGCCCCTGGCAGTCCCACTGCGCTGCCTACGCTGCCGGCGACCCCACCCGCTTTCCCGTGAAGGACACCCCCCCACCGCTGCCCTTCCAGGTGATCGGTGTGGGGGTGGTGCTCGATGGGGCTGGACGGGTGCTGATCGATCAGCGGCTGGAGGAGGGGCTGCTGGGGGGGCTGTGGGAGTTCCCCGGGGGCAAGCAGGAGAGCGGCGAGTCGATTCACGACACCATCCACCGGGAACTGCGCGAGGAGCTGGCGATCGAGGTGGAGGTGGGCGAAGAGCTGATCCGCCTCGAGCACGCCTACAGCCACAAGCGGCTGCGCTTCATCGTCCATCTCTGCCGCTGGCTGGAGGGCGAGCCCCAGCCCCTGGCCAGCCAGCAGGTGCGCTGGGTGGAACCGCAGCGGTTGGCGGAATTTCCCTTTCCGGCGGCCAACGCCCGGATCATCGCCGCTCTTCAGACCTGGCTCGGCCGCCAGTGCCACGGCGGCCATGCTGGGCAGGAGCTGCCCCCGGCCTGATGACCACTCCTCCCCAGGTGCTGTGTTTCGGAGAAGCTCTGGTGGATCGGCTCGGCCCTCCGGGCGGGGATCCGGCCACCGACCAGCCCATCGACGACTGCCTGGGTGGGGCTCCCGCCAATGTGGCCTGCGCCCTCGCGAGGCTGGGCACGGGCTCGGCCCTGCTGGGTCGACTCGGAGAGGATGGAATCGGCGCCGAATTCCGGGAGATCCTCCGTTCAAGGGGTGTGGACATCCGGGCCCTGCAGTGGGATCCCGAGAGGCCCAGCCGCACGGTGCTTGTGCGCCGTGACAGCTCGGGTGATCGCAGCTTCGGTGGATTTGCCGGCGACAAGGGGGACGGGTTCGCCGACCAGGCCGTCGAGGCCTCTGCCCTGGCGGCACCCCTGGAGGAGTTGCTCGCGGGCGCACGCTGGCTGCTGGTGGGCACGATTCCCCTGGCGACCCCCACCTCCGCCACCGCCCTGCGGTTCGCCGTGGAGCGGGCCGAGCAGGCCGGGATCCCGCTGGCCCTGGATGTGAACTGGCGTCCCACCTTCTGGCCCACCTCACCTGAGCGGGCTCTGGAGAGCCTTCGGCCGCTGCTGAGCCGGGCCGCGCTGATCAAGGTCTCCGCCGAGGAGGCCGACTGGATCGCCGGCAGCCGCGACCCCCAGCACATCAGTGCGTCCCTGCCCCAGGCGCCCGCCGTGCTGATCACCGACGGCCCCGGCGCTCTCACCTGGTGGCTGGGGGGGCAGGCCGGTCGCCTGGAGGCCTTCACGGTGCCGGTGGTGGACACCACCGGGGCGGGGGATGCGTTCCTGGCCGGAGTGCTGCACCGGCTCTGCCAGGAGCCGGAGCTGCTGGATACCGCCCCAGCGGAGCAGGTGCGTGACGCCATGCGCTTTGCCAGTGGGTGCGGGGCCCTGGTCTGCCAGGGGGCCGGGGCGATCGATCCCCAGCCCACGGAGGCCCAGGTGCAGCGGTTTCTGGCGACGGCCTGATCACCCTGCGACAGGGGGGAATTCATGGACCAGGATGGGCGCGGCAAGGGAGGTCTTTGACGTGTGCCGCTGAGCGAACTCTCCATCTTTCATCCGCCAGGCCATCTGACCCGCCCGGATAATCCGTTTGGGAAGGACATCGCCAATGCCCAGCTTTACCGAGCATTCGTGAAGCATGGGGGCTATGGGCGACTGCATGTTCTCAATCAGCTGGGCTTGACTGATGACCAGCTGGCCCAGAGCCTGGATCCAGACGCTGATTCACTCTGTGCGATCAGTGGCGGCTCGTTGATGTCGACAGCCATTCCCTCTCGCTGCGGCGTTCTGCTGAGGGGACAGCCCTACCTTTCCGAGCTGGCCTGGTTGCGACGCAGTGCCGCATCAGAGAGTGCCTACAGTCTTGTTGGGCTGATCCACACGATTGCTCCGCCGGGGATCCGCGAGTTGATCGGGGCCGCCGCGATTGCGCCCGTCGCGGAGTGGGATGCCTTGATCTGCACGTCGCCATGTGTGCAGCAGTCCATGGCGGAGATGTTTGACCGGTGGAATAAGCATCTTGTCGATCGTCTTGGGGCCCGTCGCTCGCCGCGCCCCCAATTGCCGATCATTCCTCTGGCTGTAGATGTTGAAACGATCGCACAGGTCGCCTCCCAGGCTGAACGCCGACGTCGTCTGAGGCGTCAGCATGCCATTGAAGATGATGAGACGCTTGTGCTCTGGGTGGGGCGGCTGTCGTTTTATGAGAAGGCCTTCCCTCAGGCGATGTTTCAGGCCGTGCAGGAGGCTGCCTGCAGGTCTGGCCAGCGAGTGCATTTTGGCCTCTGTGGCTGGTTCCCTGGTGGCGATGCCGACCACCGGCGTTATCAGCAGGCGGCGGCGGTCTACGCTCCCGATGTGAATGTCATCTTCCTGGATGGCAACAACAAGGACCTGCTCGCTGATTGCTGGGCAGCCTCAGATATCTTTCTTTCTCTGGTCGACAACATCCAGGAGACGTTTGGCCTGACTCCTGTCGAGGCCATGGCCGCTGGCTTGCCTGTCGTCGTCAGTGATTGGGATGGGTACCGCTCCACCGTCCGGCATGGGCTGGATGGATTCCTGATCCCCACCCTGGGAGCTCCCGGCTCCCGGCTCGGGCGGGCGATGGCTGACCTGCATGCGCTGGGCCTTGAGACTTATCAGACCTACGTCGGCTCTGTGGCGCAGCACACGGCCGTCCACGTGGGACGGGCCGCGGAAGCTCTGCGGGTGCTGATCACGTCTCCGCAGAAGCGATCGGCGATGGGTGCTTCAGCGGCCATGCGGGCAAGGGAATGCTTTTCATGGCCCGTGGTCATCGCCCAGTACAACGAACTGTTCGACGACCTGGCCGCACGCCGTCAATCCGCCAGCTCCGGGTCACCGGTTCGCCCCGGATGTCTGGTCAACCCGTTGAAGGGGGAACCATTCGCTGATTTCAAAGGATTCGCCACGCAGGTTCTCCATCCCAGAACCCCCCTGATGCTGCGCGCGGGGCAAGCCATCGCGGGGTTCGATCGGGTCAGCAAGGTGGACCTGGATCGGGTCTTTGGCCGCCTGCACGGAACACCCGCGGAAGCGCAGCGGGTCCTGGAGCTGGTGGCGGAAAGCCCTGGGCTGACGGCGGCGAAACTCCTTCAGGCGTTTCCGCCGGCCCGGGCAGAATTGATCATCCTGACGGTCGTCTGGCTGGCGAAGCTGGGATTGATGGAGTGGCTCGAACCCCCCTCCGGCTCCGGATCCACCCCTGTGCCGCCGGGTTCCTGAACCAGCGCGAGGCGCCCCTCGCCCTCGGCCGCCAGGTGCACCCGCCAGGCGGGCGCCGGCGTGAAGCGCAGCCGCTCGGGCCATTCCACCGCCAGCACGGCCCCCAGAGCCAGGGCCTCCTCCTCCTCCTGGGCGAACAGCTCTTCGGCGGATGCAGGCTGCTCCAGGCGGTAGAGGTCGAGGTGAACCAGGTCGGTGGTTCGGCCGGCGCGCTGGCCGGCGTAGTGCTGGGCGAGAGCAAACGTGGGGCTGGTGATCGGCTCGATGATGCCCAGACCCTGCGCCAGCCCCTGCACCAGGCAGGTCTTGCCGGCGCCGAGATCGCCCTCGAGCAGCAGCAGCCGAGGACCCTGCTCCAACAGCCGTTCCGCCAGGTCACCCCCCAGCGCTCGGGTCGCTGCTGCGTCGCTCAGCTGACGCCGCCAGCTCTGCCCGCACCCGATGAACTCGCCCATGCCCTCACGCCGCCTGTAGATTCTCCTTCAGCGAGCCCGAAGCCTCGGCGTCTCTGCAGATATTTCCTTCCCATCGTCCTCCCTTGAGGGAGCGTCTTCAACCCATGGTGGTATCCCCCCCCTCGGCCGTGGCCGATTCCACGCTGAGCCAAGGCCTGGCGGGCCTGCAATCCTCCGCGTCGTATGTGATCGCCGATCTTGGCCTCGCGGAATTCGGCCGCAAGGAGATGGCCATTGCCGAAACCGAGATGCCGGGCCTGATGGCCCTCCGCCGCACGTTCGGTGCCCAGCAGCCGCTCAGGGGCGCCCGCATCGCCGGCTCCCTGCACATGACGATCCAGACGGCCGTTCTGATCGAAACCCTGGTGGCCCTCGGCGCTGAAGTGCGCTGGGCCTCCTGCAACATCTTCTCCACCCAGGACCACGCGGCCGCCGCGATTGCAGCCGCCGACATCCCGGTGTTCGCCTACAAGGGCGAAAGCCTTGATGAGTACTGGGCTTTCACCCACCGGATCATGGAGTGGGCCGATGGCGGCACGCCCAACATGATCCTCGACGACGGCGGTGATGCCACCGGCCTGGTGGTGCTCGGCACCAAGGCGGAGCAGGACCCCTCGGTGCTCGACAACCCCGGCAGCGAGGAGGAGATCGCCCTGTTCAACGCGATTCGCCAGCGCCTGGCTGCCCAGCCCGGCTTCTATTCCCGCATCCACGCCCAGATCCAGGGCGTCACCGAGGAAACCACCACCGGGGTGGCCCGTCTCTACCAGATGCAGAAGAGCGGTGAGCTGCCCTTCCCGGCGATCAACGTCAACGATTCGGTCACCAAGAGCAAGTTCGACAACCTCTACGGCTGCCGCGAATCCCTGGTGGATTCGATCAAGCGTGCCACCGATGTGATGGTGGCCGGCAAGGTGGCTCTTGTGATGGGCTACGGCGATGTGGGCAAGGGTTCGGCCCAGTCACTGCGGGGCCTGGGGGCCAGTGTGATGATCGCCGAGGTCGATCCGATCTGCGCCCTGCAGGCTGCCATGGAGGGCTACCGCGTGGTGCGTCTCGACGACGTGGTGGGCGATGTGGACATCTTCGTGACCGCCACCGGCAACTTCCGCGTGATCACCCACGACCATCTGATCAGGATGCGGGATCAGGCGATCGTGTGCAACATCGGCCATTTCGACAACGAAATCGATGTTTCGTCCCTCAAGCAGTACCCCTGGGAGAACATCAAGCCCCAGGTGGATCACGTGCTGCTGCCCAGCGGCAACCGGATCATCCTGCTGGCCGAAGGCCGGCTGGTGAACCTGGGATGTGCCACCGGCCACCCCAGCTTCGTGATGAGCAACTCCTTCACCAACCAGGTGCTGGCCCAGATCGAGCTGTTCAGCAAGGGCGCCGAGTACGGCAAGGAGGTGTATGTGCTGCCGAAGCACCTCGATGAGATGGTGGCCCGCCTCCACCTCGACAAGATCGGCGCCAGGCTCACCGAGCTCACCCCCGAACAGGCCAGCTACATCAATGTGCCCGTCGAAGGGCCCTACAAAGCTGACCACTACCGCTACTGAGTTCCTTGGTCGGCGCAGCAGGTCGCCGTCTCGCAGGTCACCGCCCCATGGAAGACTTGCGGGCAACGCAGATGTTCCCGGATGGCGATCGAACTGGTCCAGAAGCTGCCCGAGCTGATCGGTGCTGCCGTGGCTGCCAACCCGATCGCCGGTTATGGGGCCATCTTCGGGGCCATGTTTCTGGAGAACCTGTTCCCCCCTATCCCCTCAGAGCTGATCATGCCTCTGGGGGGCTTTTACGTGCAGCAGGGTCAGCTGTCCCTCGTGCCCGTGGTGCTGGCCGGTCTGGGGGGGACGGTGCTGGGGGCCCTGCCCTGGTACGGCGTGGGCCGTCTGGTCAATGAACAGCGCATCGAGCACTGGCTCGAGCGCCACGGTCGCTGGATCGGCATCAGCCCCAAGGAGCTGCACCGCACCCGCACCTGGTTCAATCGCCACGGCACCGCCCTGGTGTTCTGGGGACGGCTGGTGCCTGGCATCCGCACCCTGATTTCCGTGCCCGCCGGCATCGAGATGATGCCGTTCGTTCCCTTTCTGCTCTGGACCACGGCCGGCAGTCTGATCTGGACCCTGCTGCTGACCGTGGCCGGCATGGTCCTCGGTGAGGGCTACAGCAACGTGGAGCTCTGGCTGGAGCCTGTGGCCAAGGTGATCAAGGTGCTGCTGGTGCTGGCGGTGCTGGGCTTCCTGGGCTGGCTGGGGCTGAGGACCTGGAACAAGCGACAGAACAGCCACTGAAAACAGAGCGAGCCCCAGCCCCGCAGGCCTCGCGAATGCCGCCTGCCTGGCTTCAGCTCAGAAGGGCACTTCCTCGCTGCTGGGCTCACCACCGCCATAGGCGCCGCCTTCGCCATAGGCCCCCTGCTCCGCGTCGCGCTTCGAGCCCAGCAGTTCCAGCCGGTCGACCCGCACCACAGGCTTGGTGCGCTCCTCACCGCTGGTGCGATCCGTCCAGCGGTCGAGTTTGAAGGAGCCGATGATGCCCAGCAGGGATCCTTTCCTGACGTAATCCGCAGCCACCTGGGCCTGCTTGCCCCAGATTTCGAGGTTGAACCAGTCGGGTTCGTCGTCGCGGCTGCGGCGGTTCACGGCCAGCGTGAGGTTGGCCACCACGCTGCCGGATTCGAAGTAACGCACTTCGGGGTCGCGGCCGGCACGGCCGACCAGGGTCACGGAATTCACACCCATGGGGATCTCCAGTAAGGGGGGGATGGGGTCACTTGGACCCATGATGCGCCACGTCCTGCAGCGCTTCTCTCTGCTGGTTCCACCCTTCGGCCCGGATGTCCCACCCCTGGGTCCGGCGAGGGACGTTCCAGGGGGCCCACCTATGATTCGCCCCGCTTGGCGGCTCACCAGTGTTCTTCAGACGGTTCCAGCTCTCCCGTGACATCGGCATCGATCTGGGAACGGCCAACACCTTGATGTACGTCTCCGGCAAGGGGATCGTGCTGCAGGAACCGTCGGTTGTGGCCCTTGATCTGGAAAAGGGTGTGCCTCTGGCGGTGGGCGATGAGGCCAAGCTGATGCTCGGGCGCACCCCCGGCAACATCCGCGCCGTGCGCCCCCTGCGCGATGGGGTGATCGCCGACTTCGACGCCGCCGAGATGATGATCAAGTCCTTCATCCAGAAGGGCAACGAGGGGCGCGGCATCGTGGCGCCCAGGCTGGTGATCGGCATCCCCAGCGGTGTCACCGGCGTGGAGCGTCGCGCCGTGCGTGAGGCCGGCCTGGCCGGCGCCCGCGAGGTGCATCTGATCGATGAGCCGGTGGCGGCCGCCATCGGTGCTGGCCTGCCGGTCACCGAGCCCGTGGGCACCATGATCGTCGACATCGGCGGCGGCACCACCGAAGTGGCCGTGCTCAGCCTCGGCGGCACCGTGCTGAGTGAGTCGGTGAGGGTGGCGGGCGATGAAATCAGCGATGCCATCACCGTGTACCTCAAGAAAGTGCACAACCTGGTGGTGGGGGAGCGCACCGCCGAGGAGATCAAGATCCGGATCGGCTCCGCCTTCCCCGACGACAGCCACGACGAATCCTCGATGGACGTGCGCGGCCTGCACCTGCTCTCCGGTCTGCCGCGCACGATCAACGTGCGCGCCGGGGACATCCGTGAGGCGATGGCCGAGCCGCTCAACGTGATCGTGGAGGCGGTGAAACGCACCCTCGAGCGCACCCCCCCCGAGCTGGCCGCCGACATCGTCGATCGCGGCATCATGCTGGCCGGGGGCGGTGCCCTGGTGCGCGGCATCAACGAGCTGATCAGCCACGAGACCGGCATCCTCACCCACGTGGCCCAGGATCCTCTGCTCTGCGTGGTCAACGGCTGCGGCCAGGTCCTGGAGGATTACAAACGGCTGGAGCGGGTGCTTGATACTCCTGACTTCGCCCGTCTCTCCGCCTGAGTTCAGTGCCTCTCGGACGCCTCTTCCGCGTCCCCTGGCTGCGGCCGGTGGTCGGAGCCTGGCCCTGGGCCCTGGTGGCGCTCGGCCTGGTGGCGGTTCGACTCAGCAAGGGCGCCGTGCTCAGCGATGCCTACGCGCTGATCAGCCGCCCCTTCTGGCCCGGGAGTGCCCAGAAGGAGTGGTTGCAGGCGGCCCAGCAGGTGGATCAGCAGTCGCGGCTCAGCCAGCTGGAGCTCGACAACCGCCGGCTGCGCACACTGCTCGACCTGCAGCGGGCGGACCCCGGCAAGGTGACCGCCCCGGTGATCTCCCGCGAGCCCGGCGACTGGTGGCATCAACTGCTGCTGGGGGCCGGCGAGCTCCAGGGCATTCAGGAAGGAGATGCGGTGATCGCCCCGGGCGGCCTGATCGGAATGGTGGAGAGTGTCACCCCCACCACGGCGCAGGTCGCCCTGCTCACCGACACCGCCAGCAAGGTGGGGGTATGGGTGGGGCGGACCCAGCGCCATGGTCTGCTCACCGGGGTCGGCAGCAGCCGCCCCATGCTGCGCTTCCTCGAAAAGGATCCCCAGGTCCGTCCGGGGGACGTGGTGGTCACCTCCCCCGCCAGCACCCTGGTGCCGCCGGGCCTGAGCGTGGGCGTGATCCAGTCGGTCGATGAAAAGGCGGTGCCGGCCACGGTGGCCGTTGTGCAGCTCAGCGCTCCTGTGGCCTCGGTCGACTGGGTCCAGGTGCTGACCCGCCAGGGGCCGGCTCCGGCGGGATCCTGAGCGATGGGCAGCCTGCATCGCCGACCGGTCTTCGTGCTCAGTGCCCTGGTGGTGCCCCTGCTCACCCTGGCGGCGCCTGGCTTCCTGCGGCTCGGAGGGGTTCCCCCCAGCTGGGCGGTGATCTGGTTGCTGCCGTGGTCGCTGGTGGATGGGCCGCTCTCGGGTGCCCTGGCTGGGCTGGCCCTGGGCCTGATGCTCGACGCCCTCCACCTGGGGAGTGCCACCCAGATGCCGGCCCTGGCCCTGCTGGGCTGGTGGTGGGGGCGGCTGCCCCGCCGCCGCCCACCGATCGAGCGCAGTTTCAGCCTTGGCCTGCTGGCCATGCTCGGCTCGGCCGTGCTGGGGCTGAGCGTGCTGCTCCAGCGGCAGTGGTCCAGCGGCTGGGAGTCGCTGCTGACGGCGGCCAGCCTGCACACCCTGCTGGCCCAGGTGCTGGTCACGGCGCTGCTGGCACCGATGATCTGTTCGTTGCTGCTGCTGCTCTGGCGACGGCACAGTGCCACCGCGCGGGGGTGATGGGATGACGAAACCGAGGCAGGATCGGCCCTTGCGCCCAGGCCGCCGCTGGAGCCGACGTGAGCTGCTGGGCACCGGTCTGCTCGCCTTGCTGGCCGGTTGCGGAGTGCGTCGCCCCAGCGGGCCGGAGCTGCAGTTCTGGACCCTGGATCTGGCCCCCAAGTTCAACGATTACCTGCATGGGGTGATCGCCGCCTGGGAGCGCGACAATCCGGGCCTCAAGGTGCGCTGGACCGATGTGCCCTGGGGATCGGTGGAACGCAAGCTGCTGGCGGCGGTGTTCGCCCGCACGGCACCCGACGTGGTGAACCTCAATCCACTGTTCGCGGCCAACCTCGCCAGCAAGGGGGGGCTGCTGGATCTGGGTCCGCTGCTGCCCCCGGAGGCCGCCGGCACCTACCTGCCCCTGATCTGGCAGGCCAGCCGTCAGGCCGGCGGGCAGTTCTCGATTCCCTGGTATCTCACGGCGCGGATCTCCCTGAGCAACCGCGACCTGCTCGATCGGGCGGGCTACAGCCAGCCGCCCGGCCGCTGGGAGGAGGTGCCCGCCTTCGCCGAGGCCGTCAGGTCCCGCACCGGCAAATACGCCCTGTTCGTCACGGTGGTGCCCGACGACTCCGCCGAGCTGCTGGAGTCGATGGTGCAGATGGGGGTGACCCTGCAGGATCAGCGCCAGCGCGCGGCCTTCAACACCCCGGCCGGTCGCCGGGCCTTCGCCTTCTGGACCGACCTCTACCGGCGCGGCCTGCTGCCGCGGGAGGTGGTCAGCCAGGGCTACCGCAGGGCGGTGGAGCTTTACCAGAGCGGCGAGCTGGCCCTGCTCTCCAGTGGTGCGGAGTTTCTGCGCAGCATTCAGACCAACGCCCCGGGCATTGCCGATGTGACCCAGCCCGGACCGCCGCTGACGGGGCCTGATGGCCTGGCGAACGTGGCGGTGATGAACCTGGCCGTGTCACGCCAGAGCACAAAGCCGGAGCAGGCGCTCAGCTTCGCGCTCTACCTCACCAATGCCATCAACCAGGCCCGCTTCGCCGAGGAAGCCCGGGTGCTGCCTTCGGCACGGCAGGCCCTGGAGCGCATCAAGCAGAACCTGCGCCAGGAGAAGCCCGCCAATGCCCAGGAGGCGCTGGTGCGGCAGGCGCGGCTGCAATCGGTGGAAACCCTCGGACTGGCCCGTGTTCTGGTGCCTGCCACCCCGGGGGTGAAACGGTTGCAGGCGATCCTCTACCGCCAGCTGCAACGGGCGATGCTCGGCCAGATCGACAGTGATCAGGCCCTCTCTGAGGCCGAGCGCGACTGGAACGTCTATGCCGAAGCCCGCTGGCCCTGAGCAATCGCCAGGCCTCGCAGGTTGTTGAACAAATCCTTAAGTCTTGACTGAGTCCCCGCTGATGGGCTGGGGATCTTCGCTTTGTAACTGCAGCACAAGGTAGGGTTGCTTTTCTTCATGACTGGTCTCCGATGCCCCTGGAAGCGGATCCCCAGCACCAGCAGGGTGAGTCTTCCCCGGAGTCCTCAACAGAGCCACGGGCCACCGTCCTGGTGGTCGACGACGAAGCCACCGTGCGCAGGGTGCTGGTGATGCGCCTGCAGCTGGCTGGCTACCGGGTGGTCTGCGCCGAGGACGGCGAGCAGGCGCTGGCCCTCTTCCACGACGAGCAGCCCGACCTGGTGGTGCTCGACGTGATGCTGCCCAAGCTGGATGGCTTCGCCGTCTGTCGCCGGCTGCGGGCGGAATCCTGCGTGCCGATCATCTTTCTCTCAGCGCTCGATGCCATCACCGAGCGGGTGGCCGGCCTTGATCTCGGAGCCGACGACTACCTGCCCAAGCCGTTCAGCCCCAAGGAGCTCGAAACCCGCATCGCTGCGATCCTGCGGCGGGTGGGCCGGGGGGCCGCAGCCGTGGAGGCCCGGGGGGACGTGCCGGCTGGTCAGGGGGTGATGCGTGTCGGTGATCTGGTGGTGGACACCAACCGCCGTCAGGTCACCCGCGACGGGGAGCGCATCGGTCTCACCTACACCGAATTCAGCCTGCTGGAGCTGCTCTTCCGCGACCCGGGCCGGGTGGTGCCGCGGGCCGAGATCCTTGAGCAGCTCTGGGGGTATCCACCCCGCCGTGCCGCCGACCTGCGCGTGGTCGATGTCTACGTGGCCCGCCTGCGCGGCAAGCTTGAGCCCGACCCGCGCAATCCCGAGCTGATCCTCACGGTGCGTGGCACCGGCTATGCCTCCCAGCGGATGGCCGAGGCGGCCATTGTGGCCACGGCCTGAGACCCTCTCCTGCAGGATGGATCTCCCGTCCGAGATCTGCCCCCTTGCCGGAGACGCGCCTCAACCGCCTGGAGCAGGCCCGCCTGGAGAAGGCTGAGGCGCTCAGAGGCCTGGGTCAGGGTCCCTACGGCCTGCGCTTCGATCCCAGCCACCGCCACGCCGAGCTGCAGCGGCTCCACGCCGACCTGCCCAACGGCCAGGAGCGTGATCTGCGGGTGGCGGTGGCCGGCCGGGTGATGACCCGCCGGGTGATGGGCAAGCTGGCCTTCTTCACCCTGCTCGATGAGACCGGCCCGATCCAGCTGTTCATCGAGAAGGCCACCCTGGCGGCCTCCCTGCCGGATCAACCCGACGCCTTCGCCCAGCTCACCTCCCTGGTGGACTCCGGCGACTGGATCGGGGTGAACGGCAGTCTGCGCCGCACCGACCGGGGCGAGCTCTCGGTGAAGGTGACCGATTGGCAGATGCTCACCAAGGCGCTGCAGCCCCTCCCCGACAAGTGGCACGGCCTGGCGGATGTGGAGAAGCGCTACCGCCAGCGCTACCTCGACCTGGTGGTCTCCCCCCACACCCGCGAGACCTTTCGGCGCCGGGCCCTGCTGGTGAGCGGCATCCGCCGCTGGCTGGATGAGCGGCAGTTCCTGGAGATCGAGACACCGGTGCTCAACGCCGAGGCCGGAGGTGCTGAAGCCCGTCCCTTCACCACCCACCACAACACCCTCGATCTGCCCCTGGTGCTGCGGATCGCCACCGAACTGCACCTCAAGCGCCTGGTGGTGGGTGGTTTCGAGCGGGTCTATGAACTGGGCCGGATCTTCCGCAACGAAGGGGTGAGCACCCGCCACAATCCCGAATTCACCACGGTCGAGATCTACCAGGCCTTCGCCGATTACACCGACATGATGGCGCTCACCGAGGAGCTGATCGCCACGGTCTGCCAGCAGGTGTGCGGCACCACGGCCATCGAGTACCAGGGCACCGCCATTGATCTGACCCCCCCCTGGCGTAGAGCCACCATGCATGAGCTGGTGGAGCAGGCCACGGGTCTGGATTTCAACGGGTTCAGCAGCCGCGAGCAGGCCGCCGCCGCCATGGCCGCGGCGGGGCTGGAGGTGCCCGAGGCGGCCGACAGCCTGGGGCGCCTGCTCAACGAAGCCTTCGAGCAACGGGTGGAGGAGTCGCTGATTCAGCCCACCTTCGTGACCGATTACCCCGTGGAGATCTCCCCCCTGGCTCGCGCCCACCGCAGCAAGCCCGGGCTGGTGGAGCGCTTCGAGCTGTTCATCGTGGGCCGTGAAACCGCCAACGCCTTCAGCGAGCTGATCGATCCGCTCGATCAGCGGCGGCGGCTGGAGGCCCAGCAGGAGCGCCGCACGGCGGGTGATCTGGAGGCGCACGGGGTCGATGAGGATTTCCTGCATGCCCTCGAGGTGGGCATGCCCCCCACCGGCGGGCTGGGCATCGGCATCGACCGGCTGGCGATGCTGCTCACGGACAGTCCCAGCATCCGCGACGTGATCGCCTTCCCCTTGCTGCGGCCTGAAGCGCCGCCGTCGGGGGCGGGTTCCGGCGCAATGGGATAATGATTCGAGTTGGACTATTCCCCAGCCCATGAGCGGTGAGCGCGTCGGTTTCCGCTTCAAGCACGCGGATGCGGTGGTCAAGCGCAATCCCCAGGGGCGGTCCCGCCGGGGCTGGGTGATGGAGCCCGTGGAGCAGACCACCAGTCGTGGCACCAAGATGCCGGCCTACCGCATCCGTTGGCGCGACAGTGAACGGCCCGAGATCGTGCTTCAGCACATGCTGATCGCCGATCCCGATCCCACCCCTCCGCCTGAGGGCGTGAGCCTGGAACCTCCAGCTCCCAAGAAGTAGCCCCGGATCTGCGCCCCGCGGGGCAGCCTGATCAGCTCCAGCCCCTGAGGCGGTAGGCGATCAGACCCAGATGTTCCTTGATGGCCTGGCTGGTCAGCAGCAGGGAGCCGGCATCGGGCCAGAGCGAGAACAGCACCGATCCCGGGCTGGGGCTGCCGAGCTTGTCACGGGCCGGCAGCAGGTAGTCGCAGGGTACCGGAATCACCTTGAGCCCGCTCTGGCGCCGGAAGCTGGCCAGGGCTCTGGGCATGTGCAGGGCGCTGGTCACCAGCAGGACCGTGCTCCAGCCACGGGCCTTGCCGATCAGCCTGAGCTCCCGGGCCTCCTCGGCCGTGGTCCTGGCCTGATCACTGATCAGCAGCTGATTGGCTGGGATCCCCAGTTCCATGGCCAGGTCGCGGGCGCTGACGGCCTCCGGTGGTGCCGGGTCACCGCCGCGGAAGCTGACTCGGCCTCCGCTCAGCACCAGCAGCGGGGCCTGTCGGGCCCGCAGCAGCCGGATTCCGCTCAGCAGCCGGTCGCCGGCCTCGTTCACCTCCACGCCTGCCCTGGGCGGCAACGCTGCCCGCAGGCCACCTCCCAGCACCACGATGGCGTCGCCCCTGGGCAGGGGTGAGGGGGTCAGTGCAGCGCTGCGGGCCTCCAGCCCCCAGACCAGCTCCCGGGCCGTGAACGGCATGGCACTGATCCAGAGCAGAGCCAGGCCACAGCCCCCCAGCGGGCCGCCCCAGCGCCGCCGTGATCCCAGCAGGCCGGCCACCCCCAGCAGCAGGCCAAGGCTGAGGGGATACACCAGTTGCGTCAGCAGTTTCGAGAGCAGAAAGGCCAAGGGGCAGAGCTCCGGCTCAGGGGCCGGCAGGCCGGGAGCGGCGCCGCAGCTCCTCGAGCTCCTGGCGCGCCTCGAAATCGGCCCAGGCCCCTTCGAGGTCGCCCTCCACCGGCGGTTCGGCAGCGGCCGCGGCAGACCGGCCGGAAGACTTGCGGGGCCCTGGGCGCTGCCGCTGCTCCAGCTCCAGCAAGTCCTGCTCCACCCGGGCGAACTCCTTGCCCAGCTCCCCCAGCTGCTGCCAACGGTCCCGCCCCTGCCCCATCAGCTGACCCTGATGGGCCTGGGCACGCGCCGCCAGCTCCTGGGCGCCGGCGGCCTTGGCCCGCTGCACGCGCTTCTGCCACTGGGTGATCTCGCCGGCGATCTGCAGCAGGGCCTGGCGCAGCTGCTCCGCCTGGGCCTGGATCTGCAGGCGTCGCCGGTGCAGGCGCCGCTGGCGCTCCAGCAGTTCCTCGCGCTCCAGCAGCTCCTGCTGATCGGGATGGCTGCCCAGGAAGGCCTCCAGCTGCTGCTCCAGCTGCGCCTCCAACTGCTCGAACCAGCTGCTGCTGCTCATGGGAGAGACGAAAGGGGGCTCACTCCGCGGCGCGGGTGATCAGGGGGGCTTCGATTTCCTCCTGCAGGGGCGTGATCGCCGCTTCGCGGGAGCGCAGCAGCAGCTGGGTGAGTCGGGCGATCGCCCCTTCACCGAGGTCCTGCTCACCGATGCGATCGAAAGCCTCGCGGTAGAGCTGCTCCAGTTGCTCGATCAGGCCTTCGCGGGTCTCGCGCATCGCCCGACGCTGGTCGTCCCTGCTCATCGCCGGCCTCCTCGCTGCAAATCAGGTCCTGAGTCTGCCTGGTGCGGTCGCCTCGGGAAGGGCTGCAGCAGGTGCAGGCTGAAGCTGTCGTCGTCGGCGCTCCAACGCTCCAGGGCGCGCCAGCCCGCCTCCGCCGCCAGGGCGATGAACGCCTGGGGGCTGTACTTGTGGCTGTACTCCGTGACCAGGGCTTCGCCGGCGGCGAACCGCCAGGGGGTTCCATCAAGGCTCACCTGCTGGTCATGCTCGCTGACCAGGGCCATCACGATGCGCGACTCCTGGGCCTGCCAGTGGGCCTCATAGCGGAAGCCGCCGGGATCGAAGCTCCCATTCAGTTCCCGGTTCAGCCGTGTCAGGAGGTTGCGGGCGAAGGCGGCGGAGTGGCCGGCCCGGTCGTTGTAGGCGGCTTCCAGCGCCTCTGCTGAACGCGGTTGGTCGATGCCGATCAGCAACCGCCCATCGCTCCCCAGCAGGTGGGCGAACTGGGCCAGCAGGGTCACGGCTTCGTGGGGATCGAAGTTGCCCAGGGAGCTGCCGGGGTAGAAGCCGAGCCGTCGTTGCCCCGCGAGCAAGGGCTGCTCCGGCAGCTGCTCCAGCAGGCTGTAGTCGCAGCAGATGCCCAGCACCGGAATGGTGGGATGGCGCTGCTGCAGGTTGCGGCAGGCCTGCTCCAGATGGGCGGCGCTGATGTCGAGGGCCACATAGGCGGGGGGCGCCAGGGCGTCCAGCAGCGGCGACACCTTGCGGGCGCTGCCGGCGCCGAACTCCACCAGCACCCCCTCCCCGAGGGCGGCGGCCATGGCGGGGGCATGGCGGCGGAGCAGGGCGGTTTCGGTGCGGGTGAGGCCGTATTCCGGCTGCTCACAGATGGCGTCGAACAGGCGGGAGCCCTCGCTGTCGTAGAGGAACCAGGCCGGCAGTTGCTTGGGTGTGCGGCTCAGCCCCTCGTTCACCAGCCGCGCCATGTCGGCCGGGGCGGGATGGAGATCAACCATTGTCAGGGCCGGTTGCGGTGCCAGGCGAGGCCTGAGTCCTTGCTGGCTGCTCATCGCTGCTCCTGGGCCAGCCGCAGCCCACTGGCCATCCAGCGGCTGGCGGGAGGGAAGAAGTTGCGGTAGGTGAGCCGGCTGTGGCCGGGTGGGGTCAGGTCGCTGCCGCCACGCAGCACCATCTGGGAACTCATGAATTTGCCGTTGTACTCACCCACTGCTCCGGCGGCGGGTGCGAACCCCGGATAGGGCCGGTAGGCGCTGGCGGTCCACTGCCAGACCTGGCCTTCCAGCTCCCGCAGGTCCGGATGGCCGCTGCTGGCGGCGGTTTCCCACTCGGCTTCGGTGGGCAGGCGGCCGCCGGCCCAGCGGGCGTAAGCGTCGGCCTCGAACCAGCTCAGGTGGCGCACCGGCGCGTCGGGGTGGAGCGGCCGGCGCCCCTGAAGGCTGAACTCCCAGGCCCAGGCGTCGGTGCCGGAGCCCCGCCAGTAGCGGGGCGCCTGCCAGCCCCGCTGCTGCACCAGGGCCCAGCCTTCGCTCATCCAGAGCTCAGGCCGGCGGTAGCCCCCATCGGCGATGAAGGTGGCGAACTCGCCATTGCGCACCAGCCGGCTGGCGATCGCATGGGGTTCCAGCCAGTGGCGGTGCCGCGGCGCCTCATTGTCGAAGTGGAACCCGCCTGCGGGATCGGCGCCGATCTCCACCAGGCCGCCCGGATGCTCGATCCAGCGCAGAGGTTCCGCTTCCGGTTCCCTGGCCTGGGCCGTGATGCCGTTGCCGCTCACCTGGCGGTAGGCCGGCTCCAGGGGGTTGCGGCTGAAGCCATCGAGCAGATCCATCAGCAGCAGTTCCTGGTGCTGCTGCTCGTGCTGCAGGCCCAGCTCCAGCAGTGCCAGCACCGGGGCGGCTGACGAGCGGGGTTGCCGGGCCAGCTGCTCGAGCAGGTCCGCCAGCCCGTCGTCCACCCGCCTGCGCCAGGTCATCACCTCCCGCATCGCCGGTCGGGTGAGCAGGCCCCTTCGGGGGCGGGGGTGACGCTCTCCGATCGCGTCGTAATAGGAATTGAACAGGTACCCCCAGCGGCTGTCGGCGGGCTCATGGCCGCGCAGGTGCGGTTGCAGGAGGAAGGTCTCGAAGAACCAGGTGGTGTGAGCGAGGTGCCACTTGGGCGGGCTGGCATCGGCCATGCCCTGCAGGCAGAGATCCTCCGGTTCCAGACCGGCCACCAGGTCCTCGCTGTGGCGTCGGACCGCTTCCAGCCGCTCCAGCAGGGCCGCGCTTGGAGCCGCGGAAGCCATGACGATGGGAACGAGCTGGGGGCGAGCCTACCGGGGATCGGCGGGCGCGGCTGACCCCCTTACCATCGGCCACAGCCAACCGTCGCAACAAGGCCGCCTCCATGGGTATCCGCCAGGGATCCTGCACCCAGGCAGGCATCAGCCGGGGTTTCGTGCAAGCCGTCGGCAGGACGCCGCTGATCCGTCTGGGTCTGCTCAGCGAGCTGACGGGCTGCGAGATCCTCGGCAAGGCGGAATTCATGAACCCGGGCGGATCCGTCAAGGACCGTGCCGCCCTCGGAATCCTGCTGGAGGCTGAGGAGTCGGGTGCCCTGCAACCAGGCGGCACCGTGGTGGAGGGCACCGCCGGCAACACCGGCATCGGCCTCACCCATCTCTGCAACGCCCGTGGTTACCGCAGCCTGATCATCATTCCCGAGACCCAGTCGGCGGAGAAGATCGGCCTGCTGCGCAGCCTCGGCGCCGAGGTGCGCACGGTGCCGGCGGTGCCGTACCGCGACCCCAACAACTACGTGAAGCTCTCGGGCCGGATCGCCTCAGAAACCCCAGGTGCCATCTGGGCCAATCAGTTCGACAACCTCGCCAACCGCCGCGCCCACTACGCCAGCACCGGCCCGGAGATCTGGGAGCAGACCGGCGGCCGCATCGACGCCTGGGTTTCGGCCACCGGCACCGGTGGCACCTATGCCGGTGTGGCGTTCTTCCTCAAGGAACGTTCCGAGCGGGTGCGCTGTGTGCTGGCCGATCCCCATGGCAGTGCCCTCCACTCCTGGGCCACCGGAGCCGGACTGCACGCCGAGGGCAACTCGGTCACCGAGGGCATCGGCAACAGTCGCGTCACCGCCAACCTCGACGGGGCTCCCATCGATGATGCGGTGCGCATCGACGACCAGAGCGCCCTGGAGACGATCTACAGCCTGCTCTGGCGGGAGGGACTGTTCATGGGGGGGTCGGTGGGGATCAATGTGGCGGCGGCGGTCGAGACGGCCCGCCGGCTCGGTCCCGGCCACACGATCGTGACCGTCCTGTGTGACAGCGGTGATCGCTACCGCTCCCGTCTTTACGACGCCGCCTGGCTCTCGTCCCGCGGGCTGAGCCAGCCCCAGCGCGAGCAGATTCCGGCCTGATGGATCCAGTCGCCGCCGCTGCGCCAGGTCTGTTGATCGCCGATCGCTACCGCCTCGAGGCGGAGCTGAGCCGTGGCCCCCAGGGGGTGCTCTGGCGCGCCAGCGATCAGCTGGCCGGTGGTGCTCTGATGGCTCTGCGGCAGCTGGGCCCTGACCAGGATCAGCCGCACTGGCGGCAGCTCTGGAGCCGCCTTCAGGGGGTGCTCCATCCCCAGATCCCCCGCTTCGGCGAGGCCATCCCCCGGGGGGACGAGCTCTGGCTGGTGCGCGAATGGCAGGGGGGACCGACCTACGCCGAGCTGCTGAAGGCACGGCGGGAGCGTCAGCTGGTCTTCGGGGCGGGTGAGGTGCTGCTGCTGGTGCGGCAATTGCTGCCGGTGCTGGCCGCCCTCCATGGCCAGGACCTGGTGCATGGCGATCTGAGCCCGGCCAATCTGCTGCGTCGGGATCGCGACGGTCTGCCGGTCCTGCTCGATTTCGGCCTGGTGCGCGATGGTGCCGGCGGAACGACGGCGGCAGGGGCCACGCCCGGCTATGCGCCGGCAGAGCTGGGCCGCGGTGAGCCCATTCAGCCCTGGATGGATCTTCACGCCCTGGGGGTCGTGGCCCTGGTGCTGCTCACGGGCGAAGACCCCGCGGCCCTGCTTGATCCCACCACCCTCGCCTGGACCTGGCCGTCCCCCGACCAACTCGATCCGTCCCTGCGCAGCCTGCTGGAGCGCCTGCTGAGCTCCGATCCGGGCCAGCGCTTCCTTTCGGCCTCCCAGGCGCTGGAGGCCTTTCAGCAGTTGCCGATGCCCGAGAGCCTCGGACCCGTGGCCAGGGCCGATCGCACCGTCGCGCTGGTGCCTCCGGACGCGCCCGCCAGGTCCGCCGATCCTGACCCGGTCGCGGCCCCTGAGCCCCCCGCCCCGCCACCACCTCCCGTTGTTCTGCGCAGTCGCCAACAGGTCAAGGAGGAGGCCGTGGAAGGCCGCCTGTGGCCGGTGGTGCTGGCCCTGGTGATCTCGGCCGTGGTGGGTATCACCCTGGGCTGGTGGTTGCTGGGTCGCGACCAGGCCCCGAGCGAGGAGGTCAGGGAGCCGCCCGAGCGCCCTCTCACCGCCAGCCTGCCGCCAGGGGAAGTGGATCAGCGTCAGGAGCTGCTCAACCGCCTGCGGGCCCTGCAGGTCGATCGGGGCTGGTTCATCAGCCTTGTGGACGCCAGTCTGATGGCCCAGTTCCCCGAGCGGGGCGGGCGCCTGCCGTCTGATGCGCTCGAGGATGCGCCCCTGCGCAGGGTCTGGAGCGAACTGGCGGAGGAATGGCTCGCCCGGGTGGAGCAGTTGCCGATCCCCGTACGGCGCAAGCTCGGCAGCTTCAGGGGCTCCGCCTGGGAAGGGCAGCAGCGGCGGCTCGCCGCCCAGGGGCTGAGTGCCCCCGTGTTGCGCCAGTTGGTCTCCGGCAATGCCCAGGCCTTGCTCCCTGGGCGCGCCAGCATGGACGTGCCAGCCGAGCCGTTCCGACAGCTCTGGTATGCCGCCGCTGAGCAGACCCTGGAGAACCTGCGCGTCGAGCCGATCCAGGCCCCCTCCGGCCAGGCCCGGGTCCAGTCGGCTGAACTCAATGCGAATGGGGCCAGGGTGTTCCCGATCCGGATTCCCCGGGGTCACCAGCTGGTGCTGGGAGTCAACGGCTCTCCGCTGATGCAGATGAGCGTCCACGACGCCCAGGGGAATCTGCTCGAGCCCAAGGGACCCCTGCGGGTGGTGAGCCTGGGCGCAGTGCCTGGGGATCAGGTCCAGCTCCTGGTCAGCAACGAAGGGGTGGCCCCTGCCTTCATCACCCTGTCCCTGAGGGCTGATCCGCCCCCGCGCGCTCCCACCCCCACAGAGCCCGCCGAGCCCCCCGGGGTCCAGCAGCCCGAGCCCACTGAAGACACACCAGCGAGCCAGCAGCCGTCTCCTCCCCCCGCGCCCGAGGCCCCGCCGCGCTCCCCCCAGACGGCACCGCCACCACCGCAGGAGTCAGGATCGCCCCAGGCCCGCTGAAGGTCGCTTCAGAATGCGGAACCAAGCCACAGCTCTGCGTTGACCGGCGCCACCCCCTTGCCATCCGTCCCGGCGGCCCTGGATCCGGCCCTCGCGGCACCGTTGGCCGTGGCCCTGCTCTCCGGTGGCCTCGATTCGGCCACGGCCGCGGCCCTGGCGATCGAGGCGGGCTTTCGGGTGATCGGACTCTCCTTCGATTACGGCCAGCGCCATCGTCAGGAACTGGAGGCCGCCGCCGCTCTCGCCCGCGACCTGGGCCTGCTCGAGCACCACACCATCGCCGTGAATCTGGCCGCCTGGGGTGGCTCGGCCCTCACCGATCCCGGCATCGCGCTGCCCGCCGCCGGGGTGGTCGAGGGGGTGATCCCCCCCACCTACGTGCCCTGCCGCAACACGGTGTTCATCGCCCTGGGGCTCAGCCTGGCGGAGGCCCAGGGCGCCTCCCGGCTGGTGCTGGGCGTGAATGCGGTGGATTATTCCGGCTATCCCGATTGCCGCCCCGATTACCTGGCTGCCTACCAGAACCTGGCGGATCTGGGCAGCAAGGCCGGACGGGAAGGCCATGGAACCCAGCTCTGGGCGCCCCTGGTGCGCTGGAGCAAGACCCGGATCGTGCAGGAGGCCCTGCGGCTGCAGGTGCCGATCGCGCGCACCTGGAGTTGTTACGCCGGAGGTGAGGCTCCGTGCGGGCGTTGCGACAGCTGCCGCATCCGCGATGGCGCCCTGCGTGAGGCCGGCCGCCCCGACCTGGCCAGCCGCGGCCCTGGATGAGCCCCGAGCGTCTGATCCGGCCCCTGCCGTGGCGGCAGCCCTGGCCCCTGGTGAACCGGCTGGCGCAGCACCGGGGCCTGGAGGGTCTGGTCTGGCTGGATGGGGATGGCACAGCCCTGGGGCGCACCTCGACCCTGGCCCTGGCGCCCCTGGAGCAGGTGGAGTGTCGGGGCCTGCCCGCCGAGGCGGGGGCCGCCGATCCCTTCAAAGCCCTGCGGCGGATGCTGGGGGCCGGCGGGGTGTGGCTGGGTTGGCTGGGCTATGAGGCGGGTGCCTGGGTGGAGCCGGCCGCCCACTGGCGCGCGCCGGACACCGCCACCCTCTGGGCGGCCCGCTATGACCCGCTGCTGCGCTTCGATCTGCTCGAGCGGCGTCTCTGGCTGGAGGGAGAGGACCCCGGGCGGCTGAACGCCATGGAGACCTTGATCGAGTCCTGCCCCGCAGCCTCAGATGCGGAGCAGGCCGGCGCGCTGCCGCCGAGCCAGGGTCTGCCGCCCGGGCGGTGGCACTGGCACACCAGCCCGGAGGCCTTTGCCAGCCAGGTGGCGGCCCTGCAGGAGCGGATCGCCGCAGGGGACCTGTTCCAGGCCAACCTCACGGCCTGCCGCGAACGGCAGCTGCCCCGGCCGGTCTCACCCCTGGAGCTCTACGGCAGGCTGAGGCGCCATTGCCCCGCCCCATTCGGTGGGGTGGCGATCGCCTCGCTCGGAGAAGCAGGTGAGGCCGTGCTCTCCGCCTCGCCTGAGCGCTTCCTGCAGCTGCTGGGCGGTGGTCGGGTGGAGACACGCCCGATCAAGGGCACCCGTCCGCGCCACCCCGGGGCGGAGGCCGATGCCGCCGCTGCCGCCGACCTGATCACCAGCCCCA
Source organism: Synechococcus sp. CS-205 (assembly GCF_025128255.1). NCBI lineage: Bacteria > Bacillati > Cyanobacteriota > Cyanophyceae > Synechococcales > Synechococcaceae > Synechococcus > Synechococcus sp. CS-205. The sequence continues at coordinate 15,118 of NZ_JAHLZB010000010.1, read as the reverse complement.
AGGACCGGGCCGAGAATGTGATGATCGTCGATCTGCTGCGCAACGACCTCGGACGGGTCTGCCGCAGCGGCTCGATCAAGGTGCCGCAGCTGCTGGGGCTGGAGAGCTACCGGCAGGTGCACCACCTCACCTCCGTGGTGGAGGGACGGCTGCGCCCCGAGGCTGATCTGGTGGATCTGCTGAGGGCCTGCTGGCCCGGCGGATCGATCACCGGGGCTCCGAAGCTGCGCGCCTGCCAGCGCCTGAGCGCCCTGGAGCCCGTGCCCCGGGGCCCCTACTGCGGCTCCCTGTTCCTGCTCGAGGCCGATGGCCGTTTCGACAGCAACATCCTGATCCGCAGCCTGATGCTTCGGGGTCAGCGCCTGCGCGCCCATGCCGGCTGCGGCATCGTGGCCGATTCCAGCCCTGCCGCCGAGGCCGAGGAACTGGCCTGGAAGCTGGACCCCTTGATCGAGGCCCTGGGCTGAATGGAGAGGGATCCGATCCAGCCGCCTGCCGCCCCGATCGCCTGGATCGATGGACCTGACGGAGGGCGCTGGGGTGCTCCGGCCAGGCTGGCGGTGCCCCTCTCGGATCGTGGCCTGGGACTGGCCGATGGGCTGTTCGAAACGGTGCTGGTGGAGGGGGGGCGCCCCCGCTTGCTGGCGGAGCACCTCCAGCGCTGGCGGCGGGGCGCGGCCCTGCTGCGACTGCAGCCCCCACCGGAGCAGGAGCGGGTGGAGGCCCTGGCCTGCGGGGCCATCGAGCGCAGCGGCATCCGCTGCGGGGCCCTGCGCCTCAACTGGAGCCGGGGCGACGGTGGCCGCGGCCTCGATCCCCCCGCCGGGGGAGGCCGCTTCTGGTTGCAGCTCAGCCCCGCCCAGCCTGAATTCGCGTCGGTCTCGGTGATGGTCAGCCGCCTCGAGCGGCGCAATGCCGCAAGCCGGCTCAGCTCCTGCAAGAGCTTTGCCTATGGCGCCTCGGTGCTGGCGAGGCTGGAGGCCCGCGCGGCAGGTCATGACGAGGCGCTGCTCGAGAGCACGGCCGGTGGCCTCTGCTGCGGCACCAGCGCCAACCTGCTGGTGCGCCATTCCCGGGGCTGGTGGACCCCGCCGCTGGCCAGTGGCTGCCTGCCCGGGGTGATGCGGGCGAGAGCCCTCGACCTGGGGCTGGCCCAGGAGGCGGAGGCTCCGCTTGAGGCCCCGCAGTTAGGGCACGGCGCCCTGCTGCTCAACAGCCTCGGTTGCCGACCGATTGGGGCCCTCGAGGGGGAGGAGCTGCCGGTCTGGCCCGAGCCGGAACGGTTGTGGCGCCGGTTGCTCGGGGAGAACTGATCCAGCCTCCCTTGGCTGCTGGCGGTTGTCATAGCGTCTGGAAATCAGCGGATGAGCAGCGTGAGGAGGGTCGAGGCGGCAGGGGTGAGCCCCTGGCTGGTGTTGCTGCTGGCGGGGCTCTCGGCCTGCGGCGGGCCGAAGGAGGTGGCTGTCCAGAACGCCAGCCTGGGTGATCCGCTGGTGGAAGCGGACGGTACCCGGGTGGAGCTGGCCCAGACCTTCCGCCCCGGGGTGTCCAACGGCCTCTACAAGGGTGCCGTGCGTCTGCACGGGCCTGGTCAGCCGGCCGAAGGAAGCCTGCATGCCCTCAACGCGGTCTGCAGCCTCGAGGACACCCCTGGCTGGCCCCCCTACGACAATCTCTATGGCTACCCCATCGAGAAAGTGGCTGAGGCCCGTGAGCTGAGCGGCAAAAGTCGCTGGCAGATTCTTTATCACTTCGATGGGCGCATCGAGGGAAGTGGCGATCTTGAGCCTCAGGCCTGGACAGCTCGCCTCAGGGACAACCTCTGCCGCCGTGGTGATTTCGACGACAGCACGGCCCGCCAGTGACCGGGTCGCCCAGCGCGGCGTCCAGTAGCCGATGACACTGCTCCCCTCGGGGGGCTCGCGTTGGATGTGGGTGAAAACCGCACTGAAGCCCTTCATTCGATGCCGAAAACGCTTTTCAAGGTTGATCTCACCAAGCCGATGGACCAGCAGGAGATGCCGGGCCATAACCGCTGGCATCCCGACATCCCAGCCGTGGTTTCAGTCAATCCCGGGGATGTGTTCCGGATCGAATGCAAAGACTGGACCGATGGCCAGATCAAGGACAACGATGATCCTCAGGATATCGCCGATGTGAATCTTGAAGTCGTCCATGTCCTGAGCGGGCCGGTCTGGGTGAACGGAGCTCAGCCTGGCGACATTCTGGTGGTGGATATTCTCGATGTGGGGGCCCTCCAGGGAGACGAATGGGGATTCACCGGCATCTTCGCCAAGGAGAATGGCGGGGGCTTCCTCACGGATCACTACCCCAAGGCGGCCAAGGCCATCTGGGATTTCGAGGGGATCTACACCAGCTCCAGGCACATCCCCGGGGTCCGTTTCGCGGGCATCACCCACCCCGGCCTGATCGGCTGTGCCCCCTCCCATGAGCTGCTGCGGGAGTGGAACCGCCGTGAAACCGAGCTGGTGAACACCGCCCCCGACCGCCGCACCTACGGCGCCGGCCTCTCGGGCAGTGAGCCTGTGCTGGCGGCCCTGCCCAACCCCAACAGTGCCATCCTGGGCACCCTGCCCAGCGCTGACTTCGATCGCGTCGCCAAGGAGGCGGCCCGCACCGTGCCCCCCAGGGAGCACGGCGGCAACTGCGACATCAAGAACCTCACCAAGGGCACCCGGATTTACTTCCCGGTGTATGTGGAGGGCGCCAAGCTCTCGATGGGAGACATCCACTTCTCCCAGGGAGATGGTGAGATCTCCTTCTGCGGGGCCATTGAGATGTCGGGCTACCTCGATCTCCATGTGGAGATCATCAAGGGTGGCATGGAGAAATATGGGATGGTCAATCCCATGTTCAAGACCAGCCCGGTTGAGCCCCATTTCACCGATTATCTCGTGTTTGAGGGCATTTCGGTGGATGAGTTTGAAGGTAAGCAGCACTACATGGATGTGCACATCGCTTACCGGAGGGCTTGCCTCAACGCCATTGAATATCTCAAGAAATTCGGCTACACCGGTGAGCAGGCCTATCTGCTGTTGAGTTGTGCGCCGGTGGAGGGAAGAATCAGCGGAATCGTTGACATTCCCAATGCCTGCTGCACGCTGGCCATTCCCACCTCCATCTTCGACAAGGACATTCTTCCCTGTTGAGACCGCTGCATTGACACCTGATGGATGGATCTGCTTCGGCAGGTCCATTTTTCTTGTTCTTCTCCTTGATCCGAGCGTATCGACGATGCCTGTCTATGAATTCCGTTGCAGCCGTGGCTGCGAAAACTACGAAGTGTGGCGCAGCATTGATGCCCGCCAGGTGGCCACCGAATGCCCCCAGTGCGGGGATCCCGGCAGCCGGATCTTCACTCCTCCGATGACCTTGACCGGCCCCCTGCGCCTCAAGCAGGAGGTGAAGGAGCCCAGGTTGGTGAGTCGCTCGAAACCCCAGGAGCCGTCCCAGAAACCCCGGTTGAAAGAGAGCGGCACCAGGCCCTGGATGGTCACCAGGGGCTGCTGAAACGAAGCTGCTGTGCCGGCATCCGGCTCAGCCCTGCCCCTCAGACAGTCAGGAATTCCTCCACCACCGCATCGGAGAGTTGTTCGGTGGGCCCACTGGAGACGATCCCGCCACGTTGCATCGCGTAGTAGTAGTTGGATTGGCGCACGAAGTGCAGGTGCTGCTCCACCAGCAGCACACTGATTCCGGTTTCCTTCATGATACGCTGCACCGCCCGCTCGATGTCCATGATGATCGAGGGTTGAATGCCTTCGGTGGGCTCATCAAGCAGCAACAGTTTCGGCTTGCCGACTAAAGCTCGAGCAATCGCCAGTTGTTGCTGCTGACCGCCGCTGAGATCCCCACCTTTGCGGTCCAGAAATTGCTCGAGAATCGGAAAGAGCTCATAGACCAGAGGGTCGATGTGACGATTCTTGCCGAGACCTCCGGGCAGGGCTTCCATGCCCAGCAACAGATTCTCCTTGACCGTGACCTGGGGAATGATGTCACGCCCCTGGGAGACATAGCCAATGCCGGCCCGGGCCCGGCGATAGGGAGGCTCCGTGCTCAGGGTTTTGTCACCGTAGTGAACGGTGCCGGAGCGCTGCTGAAGCAAACCGATGATCGTTTTGAGAAAGGTTGTCTTGCCGACGCCGTTTCGGCCGATCAGGCAGACCATTTCCCCTTCGGGAACCGAGAGATCCACATCACGAAGAATGTGACTTTGTCCGTAGTACACATTCAGATCGGAAACCTGAAGGATGGGTTGGGAACTCATGACTCTTGGCTGCGCCTCGGGTTGGGATGGTGTGAAGGGAAATCAGTGACGATGACTGGGTGCGGAGACTGTGGGGCTGACTTGGGGCTGATTTGGGGCTGACTGACAGCAGCCGTGCAGCAGTGGCGGTGAATCAGTCGGAGTCGGCTTGCCCCAGATACACTTCAATGACCCGTGGGTCCTGCTTCACTTTCTCCAGAGGCCCTTCAGTCAGGAGCTGACCTTGGTGGAGAACGGTGACGGGGGCTTTGAGGTCCCGGATGAATTCCATGTCGTGCTCGATCACCACCACGGTGTGATCGCCGGCCAGGGATTTGATCAGCTCGGCGGTGCGTACGGTTTCCTCATCGGTCAGGCCGGCCACCGGTTCATCGAGCAGCAGCACTTCCGGCGACTGGGCCACCAGCATGGCAATGGCCAGCCATTGTTTCTGGCCATGGGAGAGGGAGCCGGCTTTGGTGGTGGCGAAGGGGGAGAGGCCCACGTAATTCATCAGGCGCTGCACCTCATCTTTGGCGGAGACGGGCAGCCGATCCACCAGCAGGTTGAAGGCACTCTTGTGGGGTGAGGCCGACAACTCGAGATTGCGCTGGACGGTCAGGTTCTCAAAGACACGGGGGGTCTGGAATTTGCGGCCGATGCCCTCCCTGGAGATCCTCTGCTCGGAGAGGCCCACCAGCGAATGGCCCTTGAAGGTGACTGTTCCCTTGGTGGGACGCACCTTGCCGGTGATCACGTCCAGGAACGTGGTCTTGCCGGCTCCGTTCGGGCCGATGATCGACTTGAGTTCCCCTTTGTTGAGGGTGAGGCTGAGATCGGTGAGCGCGTAGAAGCCATCGAAGCTCACGCTCACATCCTTGAGCTCGAGAAGTGGTTGGGTCATGGACTCTGGCTGGAAAGGATGGGGACAAGCAAGCTCCGGCAGAACGCCAGGCTGTGGTGTCAGGACACGTCGTTGAGAGCAGCCACCTCCTCATCCAGCTGGGGATAGGTGCGTGATTTCGGAGCCATGCCGAAGGCGGCCAGCAGCTGCCGTAAGCCGCCACCGGTGAACCATCCGTAGATGCCATCGGGCATCAGCACGACCACGAAGATGAACAGAGCCCCTTGAACGAACAGCCAGAACTCCGGCAAGGCCTCGCTGACGAGGCTTCTCAGATAGTTCACGAGAATGGCACCGATGATCGGCCCTACCAGCGTTCCGCGGCCTCCCACCGCCACCCAGATCACCATTTCGATCGAAAACGAGATGGACATGAACTGGGGCGAGACGATCCCGCTCTGAACGGTGTAGAGAGCTCCCGATACACCACAGAGTGCCCCCGCCACGATGAACACGAGGGTCTTGAATGGGACAGGATTGAAGCCGCCGAAGCGGAGCCGTTGTTCGTCGTCGCGGATGGCGATCAGGGCATCCCCAAACCGCCTGGTGGTGAAATAGCGGCAGATCAGGAAGGCAACGGGCAGAAGAAGGACAGTGAGTCGGTACATCCAGAGCTGCATGTCGCTTGAGCCGACCAGTTGGCCGAACAACTCAGTGGTGCTGGTTTTCAGGCCATTGGTTCCATTGATCAACTTCTGCTGGCCATTGAAGAAGTGGAAGAAGACCATCAAGGCCGCTTGGGTGATGATCGAGAAGTAAACGCCTTTGATGCGATTCCTGAAGATCAGATAACCGACAAGCCCGGCCACGATTGCGGGGATCAGCCAGAGGGCAATCAGGGTGAAGGCTGGAGACCAGAAGGGTTGCCAGAAGAAGGGCAGCTGATCGACCCCATAGTTTTCGAAGAATTTGGGGATGCCATTCCCTCCCGCTTCACTTTCGGTGTTCAGCGTGAGATACATCGCCACGCCATAGCCACCCAGTGCAAAGAAGATGCCTTGGCCCAGGCTCAGCAGTCCTGTGTAGCCCCAGATCAGGTCGATGGCCAGGGCTGTGATCGCCAGAGAGAAGTAGCGGCCGAAGAGGTTGAGGCGGAAGTCACTGAGAATGGCCGGCAGGATGAACAGGGCGATGGCCAGCAGAATCCAGGGGAGGAGTCGTCGGAAGATCTTCACAGCTGAGGGCTCCAGGGCTGGAGAAGGATTGGCAGTAGGAAGGGGTGTTGAGCGGTTGACTCAGGCATCAACGGATCTCCCTTTCTGAGGGAACATGCCGTTCGGGCGGAACTGCAGGAAGGCGATGATGAAGATGAAGACCAGCACCAACGACATGCTCGTAGTTGCGAAGAATTCAACGACCCCTCGTGCTGCCGCCGGCATGTCCGGGAACACGATCAACAGCGACCCCGATCCCACCACCGACTGAATGAGACCGAGCATCAGGGAGGCGAGCACCGTTCCCAGCAGATTGCCCACACCGCCCAGCACGATCACCATGAAACAGGAGACGATGTAGGCCGCCCCGAGGTTGGGCCCGACCGATCCCAGCAGAGTGATGGCACATCCGGCCACACCCGCCAGGCCTGAGCCCAACCCGAAGGTGATGCTGTCCACCCTGTCGGTTGGAATCCCCAGGCAATTGCTCATCTGACGGTTCTGGGTGACGGCCCTGATGCGCAGTCCCCAGGCGCTCTTGCTCAGAAACCAGACCGTGGCGAGCAGCAGGACGGCGGAGAGCAGGATGATGAAGATGCGCAGTCCTGGAAGTTCAATTCCTGCGATGGATCCCCAGCTTCCCTGAAGCCACTTGGGGGCCGTGACATCAATGTTGCGTGGGCCGAACCAGGCACCTGCCAAAGCACGACTGCTGGAGAGAAGATTGACGCAGACCAGGCCAACCACTGCGGCGATGGCCCAGAACAGCCCTGAGATGTAGGGGAGGTAGGGCTTCTCCGCCATCTTGGAGTGAAGAAAACGATTTCCGAAATAGCCAATGGCAACGGCCACGAGAATGCCCAGCAGCATGGCCGTGGAGATGCTGCGGATCAGCTGAATCAGAATCAGGCTGACCCCCCAGGTGGCCAGCAGTGTTTCCAGTGGCCTCCCGTAGAGCTTGCGAATCAGCGTTCTCTCCAGGAGCACGCCCACCAGGGCTGTGACCACGAAGGAGAGAACTAATGCAACGGGATAATACAGCTCGAAGACAACTCCGCCCATAGGACGGAAAATGAATTGAACGACATAGGTGACGTAGGCGCCGAGCATCATCAGCTCGCCATGGGCGAGATTGATGACGCCCATCAGGCCGAAAACGATGGCCAGTCCGGTTGCCGCCAGCAGCAGCACCGATCCGATGCTGAGACCGTCGAGGATCTGAGAAAAGAAAAGTTCCAACGGAAATCACGGCTGAACGAGAGGCTCAGGTCCAGAGTGATCCGGACCTGAGGTGGTGGAGTGGACTGGCCGCTCGGGGACGATCAGGACGGATGGGGAGGCCTGGATGCAGGCCTCCCGCTGCATCACATCTTGAACTTGCCGGCGTCAGGGCGGTCCTGGGTCCAGTCGCAGGTGAAGCCCTTGGTCTCGGGCACGAACTGGTTCCAGGGCAGCGGCGGAATCGCTGTCTTGCTGTCTTCCAGGATCTTGAACTGGCCGTCTTCCTGAGCCTCGCCAATCAGCACACGCTCGGAGGTGTGATGGTTGGGGTACATCTCGATCTCGCCCTGAGGAGCGGCAAACTTGATGCCGATCATGGTCTCGCGGACCTTGTCGAGATCTTCGAAGGTGCCGGCTTTTTCAACGGCATTCTTCCAGAGGTACACCATGTTGTAGGCCGATTCGGCCGGGTCACCCGTGACCCGATCATCGCCATACATGGCCTGGAAGTCGGAGGTGAACTTCTTGGAGGCTGGGGTGTCCAGGCTCATGAAGAAGTTCCAGGTTGCGTAGGTGCCTGTGGTGTACTCAGGACCGATCTGGCGGATTTCCTCCTCGGCAATCGAGAAGGACATGATCGGGTACTTTTCAGGATCAATCCCGGCAGCTTTGAACTGCTTGAAGAGGGCAACATTGGAGTCGCCGTTCAAGGTGTTGATGATGATGCCGCCATCGGGGAAGGCTTCCTTGATCTTGGCAATGATCGGGGCAACTTCAGTGTTGCCGAGGGGGATGTAGTCTTCGCCGACGGTTTCACCGCCGAGAGCCTTCATCTGCTCCTTGATGATTGTGTTGGCGGTCCGTGGATAGACGTAGTCGGAGCCAACCAGGTAAACCTTCTTGCCCAGCTTGTCGCCGTAGGTCTTCATCAGCCAGTCTACGGCTGGCTCAGCCTGCTGGTTCGGTACAGCACCGGTGTAGAAGATGTTTCTGGAGCACTCCTGCCCTTCATATTGAATGGGGTAGAAGAGCATATGATTCTTGGCCTCATAGACCGGCAGCATGGCCTTGCGGCTGGCTGAGGTCCAGCCGCCGAAGACGACGGCTACATTGTCGGAGTCGATCAGTTTCTGGGACTTCTCGGCGAAGGTGGGCCAGTCCGAGGCTCCGTCTTCCGCAACGGCGACGATCTTGTAGGACTTGCCGTCAACCTTGACGCCACCGGCTTCGTTGATTTCCTTGATTGCCATCTCCTCGACCTCTTTCAGGGTCGTTTCCGAGATGGCCATGGTTCCACTCAGGGAGTGGAGAATGCCCACCTTGACTTCGCCGTCGAAGTCGCCTGCGGTGTCGCCGCCGCCTCCGCCACCGCAGGACACCAGAGTGATGCTGACGGCGGTAGCAGCGATTCCAGCAAACAGCCGCCGAGAGAGATTCTGAACCATTGGTGCTTGATCAAGATGAGGGTATTCCGCAGGGACCCTACGGATGCCGTCCGGGGGACTGTGTATCCGATCGCACCGAACGTTTGTCGCCCCTGCCTGTGTGTGGATTCGCAGGTGAGTTCCGGCGCGTTTCGCTGGCCTCTCCCCTCAGGCGTTGTGAGCCGGCAGTTGTTCCCTCAGAAACGACTCCACCTGTGCAAGCCCTTCTCCACTGCGAAGGTTGGTGAAGCACCAGGGCCGACCTGGTCGCATCCGCTCGGTGTCGCGTTCCATCACCTCCAGATCAGCCCCCACCATCGGTGCCAGGTCGATCTTGTTGATCACCAGCAGGTCGGAGCGGGTGATGCCCGGTCCGCCTTTCCTGGGGATCTTGTCACCCGCTGCCACATCGATCACATAGATGCAGAGATCCACCAGCTCCGGGCTGAAGCTGGCGGCAAGGTTGTCTCCACCGCTCTCCACCAGCACGAGGTCGAGCGATGGGAAGAGCTGTTCGAGTTCCTCCACCGCCGCTCGACTGATTGAGCAGTCTTCGCGGATGGCGGTGTGGGGGCAACCTCCCGTTTCCACCCCCCGGATCCGCTCAGGCTCGAGGGCGCCGGCCCGCGTCAGGAACTGGGCGTCTTCCTGGGTGTAGATGTCATTGGTGACCACCGCCAGCTCCAGCTGTTGGCGCAGTCGCCGGCAGAGGGCTTCGACGAGGGCCGTCTTGCCGGATCCCACCGGCCCGGCCACGCCAACGCGCAGTTTGCTCATGGTGGTGGCCTGCCTGGGCGATCAACTGCGGAACAGCCTGGAGTAAAGCTCGGCGTGGCGCAGCTGGCTCAGGCCAGCGCCGACTCCGCCCGTCCATTGCTCACGGGGATCGGAGATGGCCAGGTCCCGGGCTCTCTCCACCAGCAGCGGGGCCAGGGCCAGCTGCAGCCGCTGCCCCTGGGTGGGTCCCAGGGGAACCAGGCGCACAGCGGCACTGATCTGATTGGCGCTCCAGCCATAGAGGTAGGCCTCCACCAGATCAGGCAGGGGGATCTCCAGGCAGAGGCCCGCCCAGGCCCAGGCCGCCGGCCAGGAGAGCTCGGCGGCAGGCTGCAGCGGCCAGCCCAGTTCAGCCAGCAGCTGCAGCAGCGACCTGCCCATCTGGCGTTGCTGGGCCCGCACCTCGGCGGCTTCCCGCTGGGCCAGCAGCCAACCGTCGAGATCGAGCAGAGCGTGTTCTGACGTCAGAGCGGCTCCGCGCTGATGCTGGCGGAGGGCTTCCTGCAGGGGAGCCAGGGCCGCCGCCTCGATGCCGATGGCGCCGCGCCGGAGTTCGGCTTCGAGCCAGTCCTGGAGGGTGCTTGCGGTGGTGATGGTTCCCCCCTGCACCAACACCTCCAGCCCTTCCGAATAGCCGAACGCCCCCACCGGCAGGGCAGGGCTCAGCAGCTGAAGGAGATGCAGTCCCGTACGGCTCATCAGTGGCGAGGGCCTTCGTGGCTGTGGCTGTGGCTGGTGATGGCATAGGCGCCCGGCTCCGGCAGAAACGGGGCCAGTTGGTGCTCGATCAACAGCCCCCGTTGCCGCATCAGCTCCTCCAGCACGCCATCCTCGAGCAGCCGCAGCTCGCCTGGGCGCAGCTCCAGGGACACGTGGCGGTTGCCCAGGTGGTAAGCAGCCTGCAGCAACACCAGGGGATCCGGGCTGCGCACCACCAGCACCGGCTCCGGAGCCGGCTCCACCACCACCTGCACCCTGCCGTCAAGCGGCAACAGCCGCTCGCCGGGCTCCAGGGCCGGTCCCCGCGGCAGTTGCAGCAACAGCTCCTGGCCGCAGCTGGAGCGGCGGCGGCCCCGCAGGCTGGTGCGCTGGTGGGCGCTCAAGGCCAGATGCAGCACAGGGCCTCCTCGTCCTCCCTGATCAGAGTCCCCCAGCTCCGGGGCATCGGCAGGGATGCGTCGCTCAAGCTGAAGCGGCGTTGCTGAGCGGTCGGGGGGCGTGGACACCGTGCCGTCACCCTCAAGGCGAATCTCCACCTTCCCGAGGCGTGGGGCCTGACCATGTGGCGGTTGTAACTGAATGCCCGGTGGCCAGCTGCGGCAGGATTCCGTGGTTCGTGCTGATCCAGCCGGGGCGAGACTCCACCATGCCGAGCGCCCCACCCCAGTCCTGGTCTGCAGAAGCCAGGCTCCAGTTCCATCGCACGGCTGATCGCGGCACCATTCATCAGGGTGGAGCCACGGCTCCTCTCAAGATCCAGCGGGCCTGTGCCCGGGAGGATGGCCGCTGCGAACTGCCTCTGCTGCACACGGCCGGAGGCCTGGTGGGGGGGGATGAGCTGAGCCTCAGGGCCGAGCTCGGGCCCCACAGCCGTGCCCTGATCACCAGCGTCGCCGCCCAGAAGGTGTATGGCTCGGTGGGCCGCTCCCGCCTGGCGCCCCGGGGCAGCTGGAGCCGCCAGCGGCTGAGTTTCGAGCTGCTCGAAGGGGCGGATCTGGAGTGGCTGCCCCAGGAGGTGGTGGTGTTCGCTGGGGGCCTGATCGAGCAGAGCTGCCGGGTGGAGCTGGCCGCAGGGGCCAGCTGGCTCGGTGCCGACGTGGTGCGCCTCGGCCGCAGTGCCGATGCCGAAACCCTTGGCGATGGCTGCTGGCGCTCGCGCCTGGAGGTGCGCCGTCAGGGCCGCTGGAGCGTGGCGGATCAACTGGAGCTCGCGGGAGAGAGCCTGCGCTCCCCCCATGGGCTGGGGGGGGAGCCGGTGTTCGGCAGCCTGGTGTGGGCGGCACCGGCGCCGGGGCCGGAAGCTCTTCTGGAGCACTGCCGAGCCGATCGGACCGGGCTGGAGGGGGAGATGGCCTGCGGCCGGCTCGATCAGGGGCTGGTGGCCCGCTACCGAGGGAGCTCCACCCAGGCGGCCCGCTGGTGGTTCACCCGCATCTGGGCGCGGATCCGCGCCGAGCGGGGCCTGGCAGCGCCGCAGCTGCCGCGGGTGTGGCCCTTTCAGGAAGCTCCCCTGCAAGGCAGCGAACGTTCCTGCTGAACCTGCCCATCGCCCTCGGCACTGCCAGAGTGCCTGAGCAACGATCGGCTCCATGAACCTGACGCCCCAGGAGAAGGACAAGCTGCTGATCGTCACGGCAGCACTCCTGGCGGAGCGTCGGCTGCAGCGGGGCCTGCGCCTCAACCACCCGGAGGCCGTGGCCTGGCTCAGTTTCCTGATCCTCGAGGGCGCCCGCGATGGACGCAGCGTGGCTGAGCTGATGACCGACGGCAGTACCTGGCTCAGCCGAGATCAGGTGATGGAGGGGGTGCCGGAGCTGATCCCCGAGGTGCAGATGGAAGCCACCTTCCCCGATGGCACCAAGCTCGTCACCCTGCATGAACCGATCCGATGATCCCTGGTGAACTCCTGCCTGAGCCCGGCAGTCTCGAGCTCAATGCCGGCCGGCCCGTCACCACGATCGAGGTGGCCAACCGGGGGGATCGTCCTGTGCAGGTGGGCTCCCACTTCCACTTCCACGAGGCCAACCATGCCCTGATCTTCGATCGGGAGGCGGCGCGGGGCCAGCGCCTCGACATCCCCGCCGGCACCGCGATCCGCTTCGAGCCGGGGGATCAACGGCGCGTGGAGCTGGTGCCTCTGGCCGGAGCCCGCTGCGTGTTCGGCTTCAACGGCCTGATCAACGGCCCCCTCGACTGATCCGCCGATCCCCGACCCCAGGCCCGTTTCTCTGTTCCTTCGCACCCCGCACCAGCCATGCCCTACCGGATGGACCGCCGGGCCTATGCCGAGACCTACGGCCCCACCACCGGCGACCGGCTGCGGCTGGCCGACACCGAGCTTGTCCTGGAGGTGGAGGACGATTTCACCACCTACGGCGAGGAGGTGAAATTCGGCGGCGGCAAGGTGATCCGCGACGGCATGGGCCAGGCCCAGACCTCCCGTGCCGATGGGGCGGTGGACACGGTGATCACCAACGCCCTGATCCTGGATTGGTGGGGGATCGTCAAGGCCGATGTGGGCCTGCGCGACGGGCGCATCTGCGCCATCGGCAAGGCCGGCAACCCCGACATCACCGACGGGGTGACGATCATCGTGGGCCCGGGCACCGAGGCGATCGCCGGTGAGGGCCACATCCTCACGGCCGGTGGCATCGATACCCACATCCATTTCATCTGTCCCCAGCAGATCGAAACGGCCCTGGCCTCCGGCGTCACGACTCTGCTGGGAGGCGGCACCGGCCCGGCCACCGGCACCAACGCCACCACCTGCACCCCCGGGGCCTTTCACCTCGCGCGCATGCTCCAGGCGGCCGAGGGGCTTCCGGTGAATCTGGGTTTCTACGGCAAGGGCAACGCCAGCACCCCCGGGGCAATCGAGGAGCAGGTGCGAGCCGGGGCCTGCGGCCTCAAGCTCCACGAAGACTGGGGCACCACCCCGGCGGCGATCGATTGCTGCCTCACCGTGGCCGACCAGCTCGACGTGCAGGTCTGCATCCACTCCGACACCCTCAATGAGGCGGGATTCGTGGAGGACACGATCCGGGCCATCGGCGGCCGCACCATCCACACCTTCCACACCGAAGGGGCCGGCGGCGGCCACGCCCCCGACATCATCCGGATCTGCGGCGAGGCCAACGTGCTGCCCAGCTCCACCAACCCCACCCGCCCCTACACCCGCAACACGCTCGAGGAACACCTCGACATGCTGATGGTGTGCCACCACCTCGATGCGGCCATCCCCGAAGACGTGGCCTTCGCTGAGTCGCGCATCCGCCGCGAGACGATTGCCGCCGAGGACATCCTCCACGACCTGGGGGCCTTCAGCATCATCGCCAGTGATTCCCAGGCCATGGGCCGGGTGGGGGAAGTGATCACCCGCACCTTCCAGACCGCCCACAAGATGAAGGTGCAGCGCGGCACCCTCCCGGAGGACAGCGCCGGTGCGGGCCGCGGCCGCAACGACAACGTGCGCCTCAAGCGCTACGTGGCCAAGTTCACGATCAACCCGGCGATCGCCCACGGCCTCGACAGCCAGATCGGCTCGGTGGAGGTGGGCAAGCTGGCCGATCTCACCCTCTGGAAGCCAGGGTTCTTCGGCGTCAAACCGGAACTGGTGATCAAGGGGGGCTCGATCGTCTGGGCCCAGATGGGGGATGCCAACGCCTCCATTCCCACCCCTGGCCCCGTGCACGGCCGGCCGATGTTCGCCGGCTTCGGCGGTGCCCTTGCCCCCAGCTGCCTCACGTTCCTCAGCCAGGCGGCGCTCGACGACGACCTGCCCCGTAAGCTGGGACTCAGGCGGCCCTGCGTGCCGGTGGTGAACACCCGCGGCATCGGCAAGGCCGAGATGCGCAACAACTCCGCTCTGCCAAAGGTGGAGGTGGATCCCCAGACCTACGAGGTGTTCGCCGATGGCGAATTGCTCACCTGCGAGCCGGCTGAGTCGCTGCCGATGGCGCAGCTCTACTTCCTGCTCTGAGGCCCTGCCCCGACGTAGCGCGCTGCACCTGTCTTGTTGCTGGCGCTCCAGATTCTTCTGGTTGGCTTGCAGCAACCTGTGTTGGTTGTGTCATCGCTGATTGATGGTAGAGGAGTCACTGACTTCTCAGCAGAAACGACAAGGACGTCGTGGTCGATCTGCGCAGGCTCAGAACTTCGCCTTCTGGCATCTCCTGGATCATCTGGGTCGTAGGCTCCCCTTGTGGTTGCAGATCGCTGATGACCAACAGGCGTGCGAAGACGGCATCAGATGACGATGCGCAAGACACGAATCAGGCCGCTCCAGCCCGCCGGCATGAGTCTTGGATCGCCTGCGCGGTGGCCCTGGTCTTCGCCTTGGTCATCATCGCCCTTGAGCCCGGGCTGTTCAGTTTTGGGCGTGGCTCTCATTTCAACTGGGTCACACTTCACTCCCTCTCCATTGTCGACCATTCTCGGTTCGACTCCGGTTTCGTTGGCTATAGCCGCAAGCTCGCTGAAATAGCAGGCGATAACACAAGGCTATTCCATTATGGGCACCTCGAAAAATCTACGGCGCTCCCTGACAGCCTATGAAATATGCAATAGAATTGGTTCAGTTCAACACAGCTGAATGGGACAGCGTGGATTCTGGGATGAGGAGAAGCGCATCCACAGGCTTCGGCAAAAGAAG